>DATACF010000284.1:0-5805 GCA_036259235.1 Longimicrobium sp.
GCCCCCGCCGCCCTCGCGCAGGCGCGCGGAGCGCTGGAGGGGCGCGTCCTCTCGGCCTCCGGGAGCGGCGTCGCGGGCGCCACCGTCACCGCCGCGCCCGCCACGGGGGGCGAGCCCCGCCGCGCCCGCACCGACCAGGGCGGCTACTGGCGGATCGGCGGTCTCCCCGCCGGGCGCTACACGCTGTCGGCCGCGCGGCTCGGGTTCTCGTCGGCCGAGCGGAGCGCCGAGGTGGTGGGCGGCGCGCAGACCCGCGTGGAGCTGCGGATCGAGGAGACGGGCGTCACCCTCGAGGCCCTCGAGGCCGTCAGCCGCCGCGAGACGGAGCGCGAGCGCGTCCGCTTCGAGACCGAGGCGGGCGTCACCACGCGCGTCATCGAGGGGCGCGACCTCAAGGTCCTTCCCGGGCTCGGCGAGGCCGACGTCCTCCGCGCCGTCGAGGTCCTCCCCGGCGTCGTCTCCACCTCCGACTTCTCCAGCGCCTTCAACGTCCGCGGCGGATCGGCCGACCAGAACCTCATCCTCCTCGACGGCTTCCCCGTCTTCAACCCCTTCCACCTGGGCGGGCTCTTCTCCGTCTTCAACGCCGACGTCATCGCGCGCGCCGAGCTCCTGGCCGGCGGCTTCGGCGCCGAGTACGGCGGGCGCGTCTCGTCGGTCCTCAACGTCGAGACCCGCACCGGCGGCGAGGACGAGCGCCTGCGCGTCGACGCCGGCACCTCGCTCCTCGCCACCCGCGTGGCGGTCTCCGGGCCCCTCCCGGGGCGCGTCGAGGGCGCGCTGGGCGGGAGCGGGGGCGGGTGGCTGGTGTCGGGGCGGCGCTCGTACTTCGACGTCCTCTTCGCCCCCGTGGTCGACTTCCCGTACCACCTCACCGACCTCCAGGCGGGGCTCACCCTCGGCACCCGGGGCGGCGGCCGCCTCCGCTTCACCGGCTACGTCGGCGAGGACGTCCTCGACCTCTCCGACTTCGAGGTCCCCGAGGACCCCGACGCGGAGCCGGGGGAGGAGGACGACGAGACCAGCATTCTCCGCATCCGCTGGAACTGGGGGAACCAGGTGGCGGGCGTCCGGTGGGAGCAGCCCTTCGGCGCCTGGGTGACCACGACGACGCTGGGCTACTCGCGCTACGCGGAGGCGCTGGGCTTCGTGGAGTTCGACGACACCCGCTTCGGCTCGCGGATCTCGCAGCTCACCCTCCGCTCCGACGCCGCGCGGAACCTGGGGTCGCGCGTGGTCTTCAAGACCGGCGCCGAGGCCACGCGGATGGGGTACCGCAACCTGGGCGAGGCGGGGGGGACGACCTTCTTCGAGAGCGCGCGGAGCGGGGTGCTGGGCGGCGGCTTCGCGCAGCTGCGCTGGCAGCCGGACTCGGCGTGGATCGTGGAGCCGGGGGTGCGCGTGGACGCCTGGACGGGGGGCGGGCGCACGCGGGTGGAGCCCGCGCCCCGGCTGGCCGTCAAGCGCTTCCTCGGGCGGGAGCGCGACGCGGCGGTGAAGGTGGCTGCCGGGCGCTACGTGCAGTTCGTGCACAGCTTGCGCGACGAGAACCTCCCCGTCTCCAACGACAACTGGGTGACCGCCGACGAGAACGTCCCGCCGGTGGTCTCCGACCAGGTGCAGGCGGGCGTCGAGAAGTTCTGGGGAGAGCGGTGGTACGCGTCGGTGGAGGGGTACTGGCGGGGGTACCGCGGAGTGACGGACTTCAACGTGGCCGACGATCCCAACATCGCCACCGACGACCTCCTGGAAGGCGAGGGGAGCTCGTACGGGGTCGACTTCATGGTGCGGCGCACCTCGGGGCCGCTCACCGGGTGGGCGTCGCTCTCGCTCCTGCGCGCCGAGCGCACCTTCCCCGACCCGCTGGCGCAGGGGCTCGAAGGGGTCCCGGACGAGGTCACCTTTCCGCCGATCTTCGACCGGCGGGTGGACCTGGACGTGGTGGCGCAGTACCGGTTGCCGGGGAGGGTGGAGGCGGGCTTACGCTTCAACTACGGCTCGGGGGTGCCGTACTCGCGCCCCGTGGCCTCCTTCGTGGGCTTCGAGACCGACATCGTCAACGGCGGCTACCGCCTCCCCCGCCCCCTGGGCGAGGACCCGGAGATCCCGATCTACGTCGTGCCCGGCGAGCGCAACCGCGAGCGCTACCCCGCCTACCACCGCCTCGACCTGACGCTCCGGCGCTCGTACCGGCGGAGCTGGGGGACGTTCACGCCTTACCTCCAGGTGCTGAACGCCTACAACAAGCGCAACGTCCTCTTCTACTTCTACAACTACGACGACCAGCCGGCGACGCGCTCGGGCGTCAGCATGTTCCCGGTGCTGCCGACGCTCGGGGTGGAGATGAGCTTTTGAGACGATCGGCCGGTTGCCACAAACCGGAAGCCTTCAAGGCCCGGGGTGCAGACGAACGTTGATCGCGCGAACGCTACCAATGCCATCGATCCTCTGCGGCGCCGCCTGCTCCAAGCTCCGCAGGAGGGAACTCGCCCAAGGCGGGAATCGTCCAGTTCCGTTCGGATCGCGCCCCTTCGCAATCCCGAGTAGCGCTTGTGCAATCACGCCCGGAGCCGCGTCTTTGCGGACCAGCAGGATTTCATGTTCTTCGCCCGCTGGACGCGCGGAGCGGAACCCGGTATCGGACGACAGCGTGTCGACGAGCGCGAGCGTGACTGTGCTGAACGGCTCCGCCGCTCCCCCCGCTATGGATAATTGTTGGGACGCCACTTCCGGCTCCGAGCCAGGGGTCCCATCGGGGACGAACTCGCAGCCCAGCTCTACCCACCCCTGTCCTGGGACCCAAATATCGACGCACCACATCGTTCCACCGCCGCCGCCGCCCCCACCGCCTCCGCCACCGCCCGAGCAGCTCTGCGCTTCCGCATCGGGGATCGGCGCCCCTTGCGCCGACGGTACGACCGTAAGAGCGGGCTGAATTCCGCCGCCCCCTTCGGTGCTGCAGCTGGTTACGCTACCGCCGTAGAAGTTGATGTGCCAATGGTATGTCGCGTCGCGCTGCGGGGTCGGATACAGCTGATACCACTCAATCGTGCAGGTCACATTGGCGGTAGGGTGCGTCCACTTCTTGGTGCCGTCTTCGCTGATCGCAGGATCGGGTTGCCCATAATATGTTACCGGCCCGTAGGTCGCAGACGGGATGTACCAGCTGATAGCGAACCCACCCCCGGCGTGATACGTGATTCCGCTGTTTGGCTGGAAGAAGGTGCTGCAGACGGTAGGCTCGCTGTACAAGAACACACGCTGCGCCGAGACGCTAGCCGGAAAAGGCAGCAGCGCCAGCACCCCGCCAGCGAGCCATCGTGCGCCGCGCCGGAACGGCCGCACGGGGATACTCATGGCGCGCCTCGATCATTCTGGGCATCGCTTCGCGAACCACGCCGGACGCGGGCCAGCTCGCGCCCGGGAAACGGCAGATCCGCACGGTCCAGGGCGTCGGGCGGCAGGTGGTCCCAGAACGGTGCCCAAACACGCTCGAGAACCGCCTGGCGAGCTGGGTCCGTGGAGCGCATTGGCATGCTCACGTCCCTGGTCTCCGGCTCCCGGGCGCCACGCGGTGGACCGAGTTGTGACAGGAACTCGTTCTGCTCGGCCGGAGCGAGCATTCCGAGATACTCCTCCAACGCGTCGACATCAAAGCGCCGCTGGAGGTTCCGGCGGACCTCGGGAGCAAGCGACACCGCTCGCGGATGGCCGGGAGGTGAATTCTGCGTCATAATTGCATCGCACCCGGGGAGGACTGAGGTGACTAGGATCAGCGTGAGTAAACGGCGTTTCATCTCTCCGACCTCCAGTTGAGGACAAAAGCAGGGTACTGAGAACCCGCAACGCGCGCAAGAGTTTTGGCTTGGCCAAAGCGCGCCTCTCGGGACGTAGGAATGAGGCCGCAGGCATACCAGCCGGCGACCTATTCTGGAAGGGGCCGCAGGAGGACGATAACCTGACGTAAGCAACGCCTCACCCTCGGGCGGGCCGGTGAGCCTGTCGGCCACGACGACTTGTGATATGAGTGACCTTGCTGGTGCGGTTGAGGGACGAAGGAACTTGCGGGGAGGGGGACAGCGGGTCGCGGGACAAACCGGAACCGGGGAGGGGGGATGGAACGGGTGCTTCCGGGCGAGGTCGCCTGGTACGTGACGGGGCGGTTCTACGCCGCCGAGAAGGACCAGACGCTGCGCGACGCGGGATACTTCCTGCACCTGCAGGGGGTCGAGGGGGACCTGTTCGCCGGCGAGCGGGGCGAGGGAACGGCGTACCTGACCTTCCTGGCCGACCCGTTCACCGCGAAGCCGCTCGCGAACGGCGACCTGGCGCTGGGGCTCGACTCGGTGGGCGGGTTCTCGGTGTACCTGACCCGCCGGCCGGCGGCCACCTTCGACGACCCCGCCTCGTTCGGCGCGGGCGAGGAGGTGGCGCGCTTCCGGCGGGTCAGCGTCGTCACGGGGGCGACGGTGGGGAGCGGGACGGCGAACACGCCGCTCCTGGCGCTCAACGTCTTCTCGGCGCGGCTGGTCTCCAGCCGGGAGTTCGAGCTGGGCGGCCGCCGCTACGACCTGCGGCGGCTGATCCCCCACGGCGTCACCCAGTGGGGCACCGCCGCCACGACGCCGGCCGCCGCGCTGCCGGAGTACACGAGCATCATCCCCTTCGTCGGCTCCGCCATCGCGATCGGCGGGGCGGGGTGACGCGGGCGGAAGCGTTTCCGTCGCGCGGGGGTACGGAGCGGCCGAACCGACAGCTTCGAGGAGAGCGGATGCGAGGATGGAAGGGGGCGGCGGCGCTGGCGCTGGCCGCGGCGGCGGGCGGGTGCACGCTGACGGACGTGACGGTGGCCCCCGGGGAAGACCGGGTGGTGGTGGAGGCGGTGATGCGGAGCGACGCGGTGTCGCAGCAGGTGCTGCTGCACCGCACGCTCGACGGCCGCTTCGCCGAGGGGGTGCCGGGGGCGGAGGTGTCGGTGGTGGACGTGCGCACCGGGCAGCAGTACCGCTTCGACGAGGGCGGCGTCTGCTATTCGATCGACCCGCGGTACGTCGAGTCGGACTCGCTCGACTTCCGGGGGACGTGCTACGTCACCCCGCCGACGATGGGCGAGTGGGTGCGCCCGGGAACGCTGTACGAGCTCCGCGTGCGCACCCCCGCGGGCGAGGAGATGCGGGGGCGCACCACCGTCCCCGGCGTCTTCGTGTGGCGCTCTCCGCGCCCTTTCCCCAGCGACGACGAGGTGTCGTGCGAGCTGCCGCCGAACACGGCGCTCCCGCTGGCGTGGACGCGCGCGCAGGGGGCGTGGAGCTACGTGGCGCAGCTGCGGATCGCGGGGCTGAGGGACGCGCTGGCGCCCCAGGGGGTCGACGCGCCCAACGTCCTGGAGCTCACGGGGCTGGCGGTCTCGGAGGCCGACACCACCATCCTCCTCCCCACCGAGTTCGGCGTCTTCGACCGCTTCGAGATCGACCAGGACGTCCTGGTCGCCATCCAGGGCGGCTTCCCCCCGCGCGTCGACCTCGACGTGGTGGTCGCCGCCGCCGACCGCAACTACGTCAACGGCGTCCGCGGCGGGAGCTTCAACCCCTCGGGCCCCGTGCGCGTCTCCAGCATCGCCGGCGACGGCGTGGGCGTGTTCGGGTCGCTGGTGCCGATCACCGGCCGCATCCGCGTGCGGACGGGGGCGGTGAATCTGTGCCAGGTGGTGCGGTGAGTGCGTGAGTGCGTTGGGTCTTGTGCAGGGGCGGGCTCCGCGCGGGGCCCTCACCCGGCTCGCTTAGGCTCGCCACCCTCTCCCAATTC
>DATACF010000285.1:0-7811 GCA_036259235.1 Longimicrobium sp.
CAGCAGCCTTCCGGCGTGCACCATCCGCCCGGAGTGCCGCTGGTGGAAGCAGGAGGGGAAGTCGGCGTGCATGCGCTGCCCCGCGGTGCAGACCAACTGCGTCGCCCGCACCGACGAGGCGCGGATGGCGGCGGACCCCTCCGTCGTGATCTGACCGGTCCCGGCCCACGCCGAAAACGAGACGTGCCCGGAGGCGGCGGATGCCGCCCCCGGGCACGTTTTCGTCGTGGGCGCCGGCGGCAGCGCTCACCCCTCCGGCGGCCCGATCCAGCGCTTGACCTCCTCGAGGAAGGTGAAGGGGAGGCAGGGCTTGATGAGGACGTCGGCGAACCCCTCGCGGCGGAGCTCGTCGGGGCGGATGGAGAGCGCCATGGCGGTGAGGAGGACGATGGGGATGGAGGCCGTGCGCCCCCCCTCGCGGAGGATGCGGGCGGCCTCGCGCCCGTCCATCACCGGCATCGCCAGGTCCATGACGATGAGGTCGGGGAGGTGCTCGCGCGCCATCTCGACGGCCTCGCGCCCGTTGCCGGCGCCCAGCGTGCGGTAGCCGCTGGCCTCGAGGACGGTCAGCAGCGCGATGCGGTTGTCCTCGTGGTCGTCGGCGAGCAGGACCGTGCGCGGCATAGGCTCGGAGTGGGCGCCGGGCGTCGCCCCCGCCTGCGCGGGGGGATGGCCCGAGGGTCGGTGTACGGGCGGCGAGGAGATCGCTCGGGAAGGTGCGGAGCGCCCGGCCGCCGCGCAAGGAGGCGGCCATAACGTTCCCCATGCGTCCCGGCACGCGATCCGCCCCGCGCCCGCCGCTGTCAGATCTGTCCGTTTTGGTGCGAAGCAAAGACGTTTTCCCCGTGGAAACGTGGGGGAGCAAAAAAGACGCCGGGTCGGGGGCACGCCCTCCGCTCACCCGGCGAAGAGGTCTTCCTGGACGCCGCCGGGGGCGGGGTAGACGACGGTGCCGCCGGGGCGGACGACCGCGTGGGGCGACAGGACGGCGGGCGCGGCGCGGCCGGGGCCGGTGATGTCGGCGACGGGGACGCCGCGGGCGAGGAGGGCGTCGGTGATCAGGCGCCGGTGGCAGCGCCAGGGGACGGCCTCGGCGCACATGATGGCCGCGGTCCGCTCGGCCGCGAGCGCCATCAGCCGCTCCAGCGCCTGGCGGAACTCGGGGGTGGCCATGTAGTCGGCGTAGGCGCGGAAGGCGGCGTTGCGCCAGGCGGTGTTGGGCGAGCGCGCGGCCGTGGCGGCGTCGGAGGCGCGGCGCCCGCCCAGCGCCTCGGCGTGCACGTAGGCGATCCCCGCCTCCGCCAGCGAGGCGTCCAGCGCCTCGCTCCCG
This sequence comes from Longimicrobium sp., assembly GCA_036259235.1. Taxonomy (GTDB): domain Bacteria; phylum Gemmatimonadota; class Gemmatimonadetes; order Longimicrobiales; family Longimicrobiaceae; genus Longimicrobium. Next base: position 1,331 of record DATACF010000285.1, read on the forward strand.
AAGTGCGGGTGCCGCCGCGACCCGGGGAAGCGCCGCACGTCGACCAGGAACTCCACCCCGTGCTCCCGCAGGAGCGCGAGGAACTCCTCCAGCGTGCGCGTGGAGTGGCCGATGGTGTAGACGGTGCGGGGGGCGGGGGCGTCGGCGGCGTCGGGCATGGGGCGGCGTGGACGCAGGATCTGGGCGCGAATCGGTGGGGATCGGGGTGGGATCGATGGGGCGACGGGCGGTGGGCGCGCGGCGCCGGCGTCGTCGGCCCTCACCGCCCGGCCCCCTCTCCCGACCCCTCGGAGAGGGGGAGAAGCGTCGTGTGGGCGACGGGGCCGCCGATCGCGAAGGCGTCGACGTCCCCTGCGCCGTTGCATGAGGGATGCGGGCCCGGAGGGCGAAGACCCTGGCGGGGGGGAATGCGAAGGGAATCGCGATCGGCGCAGAGGCGGCGGAATGGGCGGAGTCCGCCAGGGGCTTCGCCGCGTTGGAAACGGTAGTATCGTTTCCTACGCGGCCCGCAGCCCGGCCCCGCGCAGCGGGGACATGCCCAAAGACGTAGTTCGCAGTTCCAGGTGCCCAGTGCCCAGGAACAACGCCGGAGGAAACGCGAGAAGCCCCTCCCCCGGACGTTCCGGAGGAGGGGCTTCGCTCACGTCACCGATCCGGCCGCGAGTCAGGTCGCCGGCTGCTCGACGGCCTCGATGGCGATGGAGATGCGCACGTCGTCGCCGAGGACGACGCCTCCGCCTTCGGCGGCGCGGTTCCAGGCGACCCCGTAGTCCATCCGGTTGATGGTGGTCTCGGCCTCGAACCCGATCCGCCGCTTCCCGGCCACGCCGCCCACCTCGAGCATCCGCCCCTCGAGGACGACGGGCCTGGTGACACCCCGGATCGTCAGGTTCCCGTGCACCTTGAGATCCTCCCCGCTCACCTCGACGCGCGTGCTGCGGAAGGTGATGGTGGGGTGCGCGGCCGCGTCGAAGAAGTCGGCCGACTTCAGGTGGGTGTCGCGGCGCTCGTGGTTGGTGTCGATGCTCGCCGTCTGGATCTCGACCTGCACCGAGCCGCCGGCCAGCGACGCCGGGTCGGCGACGATGGTGCCGCCCCACTGGTTGAAGGTGCCGTTGACGCGGCTGACCAGGTGGCGGATGCGGAAGGTGAGCTCCGAGTGCGAGGCGTCGATCCGCCAGGTCACCGGCGCGGCGGCCGGCGCGGGCGCGGCGGCGGGAGTGCCGGGGGTGCCGCCCAGGAGGAGCACGGGGGCGAGGAGGAGGGACGCGAGCGTTCCGGCCATCATGGGGACGTGTCTCCGTGAGGGGGCGTGCGTGACGCACAGGCTTTGTCGTATGGGACAGTGGTGGCAAAGGAAGACCCCGCTCGCCGCCCCGGGTTCCACCGCCCCGCGCGCGGAGGCCCCCCGGAGGCGCGCCTCCGGGGGGCCCAGGTCCATGCGCGCGAAGCGCTTCAGCGCGGCGGGCGGAACCCCTTCCGCCGGAGCGTCCGGCGGAGCTCGGCCTCGGCGGCGATGTAGCCGAAGGGGGCCCAGTTCTCGGCGGCGGTGACGCGCCAGAAGACCTCCTCGGCCTCGTCGCGGCGCCCGTGGTAGAGGTGCCAGTTCCCCACCGCGTACCCCTGGGTGGCCACCTCCAGCGCGTCCTTCCCCGCGGGGTCGAGGAGGGAGTCGGGGGGGAGCTCGCCGCGGTACATCCGGAGGCGCCGGAGGTACGAGGCGTTCTCGACGACGTCCATCCCCGGGCGGACGACGTCGAGGACCGCGGCGGCCTCCGCCTCGCGCCCCAGGCGGCGGAGCGACATGTAGAGCCAGTCGGCGGCGGCCACGCGGGAGTCGTCGTTCTGCGCCAGCCCCAGGCACTCGCGGAAGGCCCAGGCGGCGCGGGCGAAGTCGCCCTGGAGGTAGTAGGCGAGCCCCAGGTGGTACCAGATGTTCCCCTGGAGGGTGGAGCGGGGGACGCCGCGGGCGCTGGGGACGCCGTCGGGCTCGGGCTCGTCGGGGCGGCCGCGGGCGAGGCGGGCGGCGCGCTGGAGGTCGCTGGCGGCGCGGCCGAAGCGGCGCACGGTGATCCAGCGGTGGCCGCGGTGGCGGTACATCCGCGGGTCGCGCGGGTGGCGGCGGATCCCCTCGGTGAAGATCCCGATGGCGTCGTGGTAGCGCCCCAGGTACGCGGTGCGGCGCCCGTACCAGATCAGGGCGTCGGCGTCGTCGGGATTTCGCTCGTACGCCCGCCGCGCGGTGTCGAGCTGGGCCTCCAGCCGCTGCCGGGCCTCGTGGGGAAGCTCGGGCGGGTAGAGCGGCGCCCCCAGGAGCGACACGGCCTCTGGACGCCCCGGGGCCGGCCCGCCGGGGCGCCGGACGCACGCGGGGAGGAGGAGGAGGCAGGCGAGGACGAGCGCGGAGGCGGGCTTCATCGCCGGGGGGACGGGGGAGGGCGGCGGGGAGCGGGAGAACCGGCGTTCCGCCCAAGGATAAAGTGCCAGGTGCCCAGTGCCAAGTGCCCAGGAACGGCGGACCCGCTCCTGGGCACTGGTTCCTGGGCACCGGGCGCTGCGTCGCTCAGAACACGCTCCCCACGCGCACCGGGATCCGCGTCTCCGCCGCCACCGGGTAGCCGTCCTCGAGGGCGGGGTAGAAGGGGATGCTGCGGACGTAGTTGAGGAGGCGCACCTCCCAGGGGCCGCGCACGGGGGAGCGCTCGACGCGGGCGTCGGTCACCAGCCCGGCCTCGTCGAGGGAGACGCGGACCCACACCAGGCCGCCGTCGGAGAGGAGGGGCTCGTTGACCGACCAGGGCGAGGTCTCGCGGACGTCGAAGGCGGTGCTCACCGCGCGGTAGCCGGCCTCGCGGGGCGAGGGGCGGCAGAACTCGCGGCGCCCCACCCGCAGCGCCGGCGTCTCGGCCAGGTCGACGCGGAGCCGCACGCCCCACTCCTCGCGGGCGGGGGCCACCGCGCGCCGGTGCGCGAAGACGAGCTTCTGGAGGGTGTCGGCCAGGGCGTCGCTCACGTTGTGCTCGATGACGGCGCGGCGGATGTTCATCCCGTCGCGCCCGTACCCCATCGAGAGGAGGACGTACCCGGCGGCGGGGCGCCCGGCGGCCGTCCACGCCTCGACGGCCGCGGGGGCGAACGCCGCCTCCAGCAGCTCGGCGGGCCCGGGGAGCGCCTCGGGGGCGTGCACCGGGCGGCAGACGCGGTCGAAGGCCGGGGGCGCGTCGGTGAGGAGGGAGGCGCGCGGCGAGGGCCCGCCCAGCCCGGCGCACGCGGGGAGGGCCGCGGCGGCCAGCAGGGCGAGCGCGAGCGCGGGAGTGCGGGTGTGCCTGGACATGGCTCCCTCCGGAGTACCGTGGCGGTCACCACCAGAGCCGGGGCGTTACGGGGACGTGACGCCCCCGTTGCAATGTATAAACACATCGCATCACGAGTGCCACGATCCGCGTGTAACGATGCTCCGCAACGGCCCCGCTCCCCGCTCCCCGGCGTGCATGCGCCGGGCCCGGCGCCGCGACGGGCTTCTACAACAATGTCTCACGCGGAGAAGCAGAGACAGCAGAGGAACATCACGCAGTTCTCTGCTGACTCTGCTCCTCTGCGTGAGACCCTGTCGTAAAAGCCGGGAGAACGACGGAGGCCCGCGGTCCGGGACGGGGACCGCGGGCCTTTTCCATCAGGGACGATGGGTGATCAGGGGCGCATCACCCAGGCCGGGTTCTGGCCGCCGCCGCCGGGGGTGTCGGCCATCAGCGAGAGGGGGCGGGCCGGGCCGCCGGCGGCGAAGTGGATGGCCCACAGGTCGCCGGTGCCGGGGAGGGCGCCCGCCTCGACGTAGGCGATCCACTTCCCCTCGGGCGAGACGGCGGGCATCGACGCCTTCCCCGAATCGGTGAGCTTCACCGGCGCGCCGCCGCCCACGCGCACCCGCCAGACGTCGCTCCCGGCGGCGGTCTTCCGGGTGAAGAAGACGAAGTCGCCGTACCACACCGGCTCGGTGTCGGCGTGCGCCCCCGCCGCGGTGAGCGCCTGCCGGTCGGTGCCGTCGGCCTTCATCGTCACCAGGTGCGTCCCGCCCTGCGAGTTGCGGGCGGCGAAGACGATCCGCGCGCCGTCGGGCGACCACGCCGGCTGCTCGCTCTCGGCGGCGGCGACGCCGGGGGCGTGGCTCGCGGTGAGGTTGACGGCGCCGGTCCCGTCGGCGTTCACCGTCCAGACGTCGCCCCGCCCGCCGGCGCGGCTCCGGTAGGCGATCCGGCTCCCGGCCGGCGACCAGGCCGGCTGGTCGCCCGCCACGCCCACGAAGGTGTAGGTGCGGGTCGGCATGTCGAAGACGGCGAGCTGGCGGTGGCCGAAGGCCTCGATGGTGTAGGCGATCCGCCGCCGGTCCGGGGCCGGCGCGGGCTCCAGGAGGCCGCCCCCGCCGCCGCCGTTCCAGATCTGCGTGGGCGGCGTCCCCAGCCGGAGGTCGAGCCAGAAGAGCCCGGGGCCGCCGCGGTCGAAGACGAGGTCGTACGCCTCCGGGGTGACGGTGACGACGGACGTGGCGCTCCGCCCCTCGCTCCGCGCCGTGATCGTGGCCTCGCCCGCGCCGACGGCGGTCACCAGGCCGTTCCCGTTCACCTGGGCCACGCGGGCGTCGCTGCTGGTGTAGGTGACGTAGCGGTCGGCCAGCACGGTGCCCGAGGCGTCGCGCACCGTCGCGGTCAGCGTCACCGGGCCGCCCACGCGGGTGACGGCGACGGCGGGGCGGACGTCGACCGAGGCCACCGGGTTCTCCTGCGGGACGATCCAGAAGGAGGCCGCGTTCGAGATCCCGCCGCCCGGCCCGGCGTTGAAGTACTGCACCGCCACCTCGCGCGCCGCCTCCAGGTCGCCCGGCCAGATCTCGGCGCGGACCTCGGTGGCGCTGATCCAGGTGGTGGGGCGCGGGACGCCGCCCCACTGCACGCGCCCGTTCTGGACGAAGCCCCGTCCCCGGAGCGTCAGCGTCAGCGTGGGGCCGCCCACGGCGACGCGGGCGGGGGAGAGCGCCTCCACCACGGGGACGGGGTTGACGACGGGCGGCTCGCCCACCTCGACGCGCGCTTCCCCGCGCTGCCCCTCGCTGGCGGCGGTGACGATGGCCACCCCCGCCCCCTGCGCCGTCACCCGCCCGGTGGCCGAGACGGTGGCGACGCGCTCGTCGCTGCTGCTCCACGCCACGGCGCGGTCGTCGAGGGGCGCGTTGCCGGGGCCGCGCACGGTGGCGGTGAGCTGCGCCCACTCGCCGGGGAGGAGGGCGAGCTCGGGGGCGCGGACGGTGACCGACACCACGGGCGGGCGCCCGCCGGGGCCGGTGCCGGGCGTGCCGCCTTCGTCGCCGCACGCGGCGGTCGAGAAGATCGCCGCGAGGGCGATGAGGGATCTCGTCTTCATCGGTAGGATCTATGTGAAAGGGTCGCCCGGGCCCACCGTCCACGCGGGTCGTCTCGCCCGGTCGTGGAGTAAGCTGGCGGGGCGCGGTTAACGGGCGATTAACGGCGCGGGCGGCGGGGTTTAATCGCGCCCCGGTCCTGATTTTGCCGCCCGGCGCGGCGAGCGGTTCCTGCGCGGCCCGGTCCGAAAGAGCGTGGCATGAAGATCGTCTCCGTCACGGCGTCCCCCACCGCCCTCGCCCACGCCCTCCTGGCCGCCGAGGCGCTCCGGGCGACGGCGGAGGCGATGGGGCACTCCTTCAGCGCCGAGCTCCACGGCGGCGGCGCGGTCCGGGGCGCGCTCTCCGTCGCCGACGTCGCCGCCGCCGACGTGGTGGTGGTGGCGGCCGACGGCGAGGTCGACGAAGCGCGCTTCGCCGGCAAGCCCGTCCACCGCGTGCGCACCGCCGACGCCGTCCGCCACACCCGCGCCGTCCTCGACGCCGCGCTCGCCCTCGTCCCCGCCCCGCCGTCCGCCGCTCCGTCGACCGCCGATCCGGCCTCGGACGCGAATCCGTCCGTCGTCGTCTCCGATCCGAAGCCAGTCGAAGGCGCGTCCTCGCCCCCCGCCGCCGGGAAGCGGGTCGTCGCCATCACCGCGTGCCCCACGGGGATCGCGCACACCTTCATGGCGGCCGAGGCGCTCCAGAAGGCGGCGGGGGCGCTGGGCCACACGATCCGCGTGGAGACGCAGGGGTCGGTGGGGGCGAAGAACGCGCTGACGGACGAAGAGATCGCCGCCGCCGACGCGGTGGTGATCGCGGCGGAGACGAAGGTCGACACCGTGCGCTTCGCCGGGAAGCCGGTCTACGTCACCAGCACCAAGCACGCGATGCGCGCCGGGCGCGAGGTGATCGAGACGGCCCTCGCCCAGCCGGCGTCCACAGCGGCGACGGGCGACGCGGCGGCGGACGCGCGTCCGGCGAAGGCGGAGGCGCGCACCGGGCCGTACAAGCACCTGATGACGGGCGTCTCGTACATGCTCCCGGTGGTGATCGCCGGGGGGCTGTGCATCGCGCTGGCGTTCG
>DATACF010000286.1:0-2447 GCA_036259235.1 Longimicrobium sp.
GCAGCCTTTCCGTCGCGAGCGGGCCTCAGTGGCGACCTGCAAGGTGCGCTCGCCGGCCTCCGCCGCACAAGGAAGACATTTGTCGTGCGCCGGGCCCCCTCCGTGTCCCCTGTGCCCCCTGTGAGAGCCATCCAGCGGAGCCCGGGCGCACGACAAATGTCTTCCTTGTGCGGCGGAGGCCGGCGAGCGCACCTTGCAGGTCGCCACTGAGGCCCGCTCGCGACGGAAAGGCTGCGATGCTCGCTCCGGCCCGGCCCCACCGCCCCGCGCTCCACCCCTCCGCGCCCCTCCCCGCCCGCGCCATCGCCCCGGCCCCGCCCGCGCCCTCGCCTGTCCCCGAGGCCGCGCCCGCCGCGCACGACTTCGCGCGCGTCTCGGTCCATCCCACGCCCGTCCGGCTCCAGGCGACGCTGGAGATCGGCGCCGCCGACGACCCGCACGAGCGTGAGGCCGAGCGCGTCGCCGACCAGGTGATGCGCACCGGGGGCGGCGAGGTCCACGCCGACGCCCGCGGCGTCCTCCGCCGCTGCTCGTGCGGCGGCGCCTGCCCCGCCTGCCGCGCGAAGGGGCGGAAGCGGAAGGAAGAGCTCGCCCGCGCCCCCGAGGGCGGCGGGCCCGCGCTGGGGACGGGCGCCGCGCCCCCGGCGGTCCACGACGTCCTCCGCGGGCCCGGCCACCCCCTCGACGCGGGCGCCGCCGCCTTCCTGGAGCCCCGCTTCGGGCACTCCTTCGAGCGCGTCCGCGTCCACACCGACGCGCGGGCCGCCGCGTCGGCGAAGGCAGTGGGGGCGCGCGCCTACACGGTGGGGCGCCACGTGGTCTTCGGGGCGGGGCAGTACCGCCCCGAGAGCGCCGAGGGGCGCCGCCTCCTGGCCCACGAGCTCGCCCACGTCCTCCAGCAGGACACCGGCGCCGTCCTCCGCCGCGACCCCCCGCCGGACGCGCCGGACACCGACCCGGCCCAGGCGCAGGCCTCCGCCACGCCGGCGCGGACGCCCATCGAGGGGCCGCGCCTGGAGGTCACCAAGAAGACCTCGCCCTACGCCTGCCTCGTCTTCATCCACAACGACGAGCGCAACGCGCGGCTCACCGCCCGGCTCCTCCACCAGCACTGCGCCTACAACCTGGCCATGATCGAGCCCGACCACCGGAGCCGGGAGGTCGAGGTCGCGGGGGAGGGGAAAATCGACCCCAACGCCCTCTTCCCCCCCGACATCGTCCGCGAGTGCCTGCCCCACCCCGCGGGGTGCGAGAGGGAGGTCGACGACCACGCAGCGAAGCCCACACGCCCCTCGACCCAGAAGCAGTTCTTCATGGCCGTCCGCGACTGCTCGGAGGACTTCTCGCTCCCCGTCGTGGCGCTCCACAACAACCGCATCCGCGACACCCAGGCGCTGCTGGAGACGAAGGGCACGATCACCCGCAGGGACAAGCAGACGAAGAAGAGGGTCCCCGTCGACCCCTTCGAGGATCTCCCGCGCGACGTCGAGAACCGCCCCCCGCGGCCCAAGGGGTGGGTGGAGCCCGCGGAGGAGGCGGAGGTCCCGCCCGACTCCGTCGAGAAGATGAAGGAGGTGCTGAAGAGGCACTTCGAGATCAAGGAGCTCGCCGAGACCCGGGGGAAGACGAACATCTTCCGCTGGTGCGCGGGGCCCGACATCACCCGCTGCCACATCGGCGACCCCCACCACCCCGACAACCTGGTGTGGGTGACCAACCCGCGCGACTTCGAGCGGGTCAGGGACGGCCAGCCCGATGCCAACGTGGTGCTCCAGGGCGGAGTGGGCCCCGAATCGGAGAACGACCTCTCCACCCTCTTCCTCACCCTCGAGCGGATCGCGCGCCAGGACCACGGCCTCCGGGCCCTCCTCTTCCGGCTGGCCCAGGAGGCGCTGGCGGGGCTCGACGCCCTCGCCGCCGTCCGGGGCGCGGAAGGGGCGCGCCAGGTGCTGGAGATGCTGGCCCGGCGCGCCGACGCGGAGCGGGCGGCGCACCTCCGGCTCGCCGCCGCCGAGGCCGCCGGGCTCCGCTACGTCAACATCGAGACCCCCGACACCGCCCCGGGAATCAAGGGGGAGGGCCAGAGGGCGGCGCATCGCGTGGCGCAGTACGAGGCCGTCGTCCGCACCCTCGCCGCCCTCGACCTCCACTACTGCGGCGAGGACGACGCGGCCTCGGACGCCGACGCGGCCATCCGCTCCGGGGTCGCGGCCGGGGAGCCGAAGAGGAAGTCGAAAAAGAAGTCGAGGAAGGAGGAGCCGGAGGAGAAGAGCGAGGACGCGCCGGCGCCGTGACCGGGGACGCGGGCCGCGCGACAAATGTCTTCCTTGTGCGGCGGAGGCCGGCGAGCGCACCTTGCACGGGCGCGGGGCACCCGGCCCCGCCCGATCCCGAAGGTGGCGATGCTCGCTCCGGCCCGGCTCCACCGCCCCGCGCTCCGCCCTTCC
>DATACF010000287.1:0-2314 GCA_036259235.1 Longimicrobium sp.
CGCCGCCCTCCCGGCGGCGGTGGCCGCGGGGCGCTGACGCCCATTCACCCGACCGAGACCGACACGTGAAGCGCTCCCGGAACCTCCTCGCCCTCGTCCTCGTGGCCGCCGCCGCGTCGCCCGCCCTCGCGCAGGCGCCGCGCCCGGCCGGCGAGGGGCCGCTCCGCCACGCCCCGCGCCCCACCGCGGCCGCCATCACCCCCGCCGACGCCATGACGCGCGTCTACGCCCTCGCCGACGACTCCATGATGGGGCGCGAGGTGGGGACCCGCGGGGGCGTCAAGACCGCCGAGCACCTCGCCCGCGAGGCGCGCCGGCTGGGGCTCGAGCCCGCGGGCGAAGGCGGCACCTTCTTCCAGACCGTCCCCCTGGAGGAGCGCGCCCTCGACCCCGCCTCGACGCTCTCCGTCGACGGCGCGGCGCTGGCGCTCAACACCGACTTCCTCCCCGTCCCCACGGTCGAGGGGGTCTTCACCTTCGCCGACCGGATGCGCCCCCAGGCCGCGCCCGTCGTCTTCGGCGGGGTCCTGGGCGGGCCGATGATCTCGGCCGAGGCGGCGCAGGGGAAGTTCGTCCTCTTCACCGCCCCCACCTACCGCTTCTGGTCGGCCGGGGCGCTCGACCGCTACGCCGGCGCCGCCGGGATCGCGGTGGCCGTCCTCGACGCCACCCCGCCCGACATCGTCTCGTACTTCACCGCCGACCAGATGTCGCTGGTCGAGACCGGGAAGCCCGCCCCCGCCGTCCCCGCCCTGGTCATCGTGACCACCGGCGCGGCGCAGCGGATGATGGGGCGCGCCCTCGCCGGGCTCACGGTGGGCGCCACGGGGAAGACGGTCACCGGCGACGCCGGCTTCCGCCTCACGCAGCCCGCCTTCCCCGCGCAGAACGTCATCGCCGTCCTCCGCGGGAGCGACCCCGTCCTCCGCAACGAGTACGTGGCCCTCGGCTCGCACGCCGACCACGACGGCTTCGCGGAGAAGGCGGTCGACCACGATAGCTTGCGCGTCTTCAACCGCGTCCTCCGCCCCGAGGGGGCCGACGAGGCCGCGGCCCCGGCGACCCCGCAGGCCAACGCGCGGATCGCGGCCATGCTCGACAGCCTGCGGAAGGTGCGCGCGGCGCGGGTCGACTCGGTCTACAACGGGGCCGACGACGACGCCTCGGGGGTGGCCGCCATGCTCGAGATCGCCGAGTACCTGGCGGCGAACCGGCCGAAGCGCTCCGTCCTCTTCGTCTGGCACACCGCCGAGGAGAAGGGGCTCCTGGGCTCCGAGCACTTCGGCGAGCACCCCACGGTGCCGCGCGAGAGCATCGTGGCGCAACTCAACATCGACATGATCGGCCGGGGCGCCGTGGGCGACCTCCCGGGCGGCGGGCCGGGGTACCTGCAGCTGATCGGGTCGCGGCGGCTCTCGACGCAGCTCGGCGACCTGATCGAGGAGATCAACCGCGCCGCCGGGCACGGCTTCACCTTCGACTACACCTACGACGCCGACGGGCACCCGGACAACATCTACTGCCGCAGCGACCACTACAACTACGCGCGGTGGGGGATCCCGGTGACGTTCTTCACCACCGGGGGGCACTCCGAGTACCACATGGTCACCGACGAGCCGCAGTACATCGACTACGAGAAGCTGGCGAAGGTGACGCGGCTGATCGCGGACGTGACGAAGTCCATCGGCGACCGCCCCGCGCGGCTCGTCGTCGACAAGCCCAAGCCCGACCCGTACGGCGAGTGCCAGCAGTAGGCTTTTCGTCGGATCGTTCGGCAGGATGAGGAACGCCCCGGTCGCTCTCGCGCGGCCGGGGCGTTCTCGTTCGGGCGGGCTTTCTGGAACGGCGAACGGCAACTACGGCAGTGGGCGTGTCCCTCCGCTGCGCTCCGGGCCGGGCTGCGGGCGCCGTAGGAAACGATACTACCGTTTCCAACGGCGCGAAGCCCCTGGCGGACTCCCCGCATTCCTCCGCGTCGTTTCGATTCGCGATCCCCTTCGCATTCCCCCCCGCCAGGGTCTTCGCCCTCCGGGCCCGCATCCCTCACGCAACTGCGCGGAACGGCGGAACTTCGATCGTGTCTCGACAGCCTTCCGTCGCATTCCGCCGCCTCCGCGGCCCCCCTCCCCCGGCCCCTCCCCCCGCACGCAGTGGGCGTGCGTGGTGAGGGGAGCACTTCGCGCGCGCCTATGGCCCGTCGTGCGCACAGCCCCCGGAACGGGAGAGGGTGGCGAGCCTGAAGCGAGCCGGGTGAGGGCCCGCGCCGGAGCCGACGCCTCCACCACCGCCCGCCCTACGCACCTCGTCGCTCTCC
>DATACF010000288.1:0-1767 GCA_036259235.1 Longimicrobium sp.
GGAGGGGCCGGGGGAGGGGGGCGCGCGGAGCCCGAGGCGTGCGACGAAAGCCGGTCGAAGCGCGATCGAAGTTCCGCCGTTCCGCGCGGTTGCATGAGGGATGCGCGCCCGGAGGGTGGGGACCCTGGCGGGGGGGAATGCGAAGGCGGCCGCCGTGGAGTCCGCCAGGGGCCCCACCGCGTTGGAAACGGTAGTATCGTTTCCTACGCGGCGCGCAGCCCGGCCCGGAGCGCAGCGGAGGGACATGCCCAGATCCGCCGTTCGCCGTTGAAGTTGCAGTCGGAGTTGCTGTCGCCGTCGAAGCCGCCGTCGCGGCCCCCCGTTCGAGCCGCGAAAACCCGCCTATTCGAGCTCGACGTGCAGCCCGGATTCGGAGAGGACGCGCACCAGCTCCTCGACGTGCGTCCGGCCCCGCGTCTCCAGCGTGAGCGCCACCTCGGCCTCGGTGACCCACAGCTCGGCCGAGCCGCGCCGGTGCTCCAGGCTGACGACGTTCGCCCCCGCCTCGGCCAGCTGCGCCGTCAGGGAAGCCAGCGCCCCGGGGCGGTCCTTGAGCCGGACGTTCAGGTGCGCCATCCGCCCGTCGCGCACCAGCCCCCGCTCGATGATCCGCGAGATCAGCGTGACGTCGATGTTCCCCCCGGAGAGGACCATCACCACGTTCTTCCCCTCCAGCCCGGCGACGTGCCCGTTGACCACCGCCGCCACCGTGGTGGCGCACGCCGGCTCCACCACCGTCTTCTCGCGCTCCAGCAGGAGGAGGACGGCCGAGGCGATCTCCTCCTCGCTCACCGTCACCAGCTCGTCGACGTAGCGCTCGATCAGCGCGTGCGTCGTCTCGCCGATCCGCCGCACGGCGATCCCGTCGGCGATGGTGTCGGCCGGGGGGATCGTCACCAGCGCCCCCGCCTCGCGAGCGCGCAGCGCCGCGGGGAGCGCGGCCGACTCGACGCCGACCACCCGCACCTCGGGGCGCGCCTCCTTGATCGCCATCGCGATCCCCGAGATCAGCCCGCCGCCGCCCACGGGGACGACGACCACGTCCATCTCGGGGCACTGCTCCAGGAGCTCCAGCCCGATCGTCCCCTGCCCCGCGATCACGTCGTCCATGTCGAAGGGGTGGATCAGCGTCTGCCCCTCGCGCGCCTGGACGCGGAGCGCCTCGGCCATCGCCTCGTCGTAGACGGCGCCGTGGAGGACGACGGCGGCGCCGTAGCGCTCGGTGTTCGACACCTTGATGAGCGGGGTGCGCTCGGGCATCACGATGGTGGCGGGGATCCCCAGCCGCGCGGCGTGGAAGGCCACCCCCTGCGCGTGGTTCCCGGCGCTGGCGGCGATCACCCCCCGAGGGCGGTGCGCCTCGGGGATGGTGAGCATGCAGTTGAGCGCGCCGCGCTCCTTGAAGCTCCCGGTGCGCTGGAGGTTCTCGAACTTGAAGAAGGCGTGCCCCCCGAACATCTCGCCGAAGGCCTCGGAGGACGTGCAGGGGGTCAGCACCACGTGGCCCCGGATCCGCTCCTGGGCGGCGGGGATGTCTTGCGGACGGAGCATGGGGTCCGGGAGAAAGAGGACGAAAGCGTTGCCACAACGCGTCCAATGTGATAACCTCTCCCGTCGCGGCGGGCAAGTCGGCCCCGCGCGCTCGCACCCCCAGGCGCCCGGCGGCCGAGACGGACCCGTGGACGATCCCCGCTTCGAGGCGCTCCGGGCCGCGCTGGCCCGGCGCCCGCCCCTGCTGGCGCCCCACGGCGCGGCGGCGGCGCGGGC
>DATACF010000289.1:0-3338 GCA_036259235.1 Longimicrobium sp.
AACAGCACCTCGCGCGGAGTGTGGGGGCTCCGGACCAGGACCGGCGCCACCGTCTCCATCCAGATCCCCGGATCCACCTCGCGCACCTTCGCGTCGAAGTCGGCGGTGTACCGGGTCGACGCGGGAGACACGTACCTCTTCACCGCCGACTTCGACGCGAAGGTGCGCGAGGTGGATCCGGGGATCTGGATGGAGACGGTGGCGCCGGTCCTGGTCCGGAGCCCCCACACTCCGCGCGAGGTGCTGTTGCGCCTCCTCCGCGAGACGGCGCCGAACCAGGCGCCGCTGATCTTCGAGGCGGCGCGCGCCCGGCACGACGTGGAGCTCCTCTTCGAGATGGCGGGGATGCCGGGGTGGCGCGACGCGGTCCTCGACGCGGTGGAGGCGCGCGGGCTCGGCGGGCTCGACCGCGAGCAGGTGGCGCGGGTCGTCCGGCTCTTCGCGAACGGCCCGCCCCGCCCGGCGCTCGCCCTCCGCCTCCTCGACGACCCCGCCGTGCGGCACGACGCGGACGCCCTCCTCTTCCTCGCCGCCGGGACGTACCCGGAGCAGTACGGCGAGGTGCAGCGGGCGGCCACCGGGCGGCTCCTGGCCATGCGCGCGCCGCCGGACTCCGTCTTCCGCCTCGCCCCCTGGTGGGACGTGCGCCCGGAGATCATCCACGACCCGCGGGTGCGGGGGAACGTCCCGGCGCTGGAGCGCGTCCACTTCCTCGACGAGACGCGCTACCGCGACCTGCGGATCGAGGCGCACCGCCTCCTCCTCACCGATCCGGCCGCGCCGCCCGAGCTGGTGGGCGACATCGCCGCCACCATCGTCCGCAACGCGCGGCGGTGCGAGCCGCTCCCGTATCCCACTCTGGAGCACGGGCTCCTGGCCATCCGCCACCCGGCCGTGGCGCGCAACCCCGACATCCCCATCCACTTCGCCTACCTCTACGCCTGGCCGGAGCTGCGCGCGGCGGCGGTTCTGCGGATCACCGGGAAGCCGCTGCGGGAGCCCCCGCAGACGCCCGAGGAGCGGCGCTCGACGGAGGCGCGGCGCCGCGATTCCGCGTACCGGCAGGCGCACGTCGTCGCCTCGTATCACGTGCTGAAGGGGGAGGTGACCTTCGACTCGCTCCGGGCGATCCTCCGCCGCCGGCCCGGCCCCGAGGCGCGCGAGTGGCTCCGCGTCCTCGACGAGGCGGAGGACGATGACGAGCTCCTGGCGCGGAAGCTCAACGACCCGGGCGAGCGGATGACGCGCCTGCGCCGGAACAGCCCCTTCCCCGACCTCCTCACCCCTCAGGAGCGCGAGGAGATCCTGGGCCCGTACGGCTGCCCGTGACGCTCGGATAGAAAAAGCGAATCTCACGCAGAGAAGCAGAGTCAGCAGAGGAACTTCCGGGGTTCTCTGCTGACTCTGCTTCTCTGCGTGAGACCTGCCTTTTCCCTTTCTCGGAGACGGCGGGGCTCAGCTCCCGGCCGGCGGGAGCCCGGTGAGCCCGACGATCTGCCGCTCGCGGGCGAGGAGGTCGAGGAACTCGCGGGCGTCGTACTCCACGTTCCGCGCGATGCGCCCGTACTGCGGGGGCGCGTCGGCCACCACCACGCGGTCGCCGCCCTCGTCGCTCAGCCAGAGGGCGTGGAGGTGGAAGGCGGGGACCACCAGGAGGCGGACCCGCGGATCGCCCTCGGCGCGGCCGTCGACGGTGCTCACCGCCGCGTCGATCCCCGCCGCCACCGGCGAGCCCCCGAAGAGGTGGGTGACCCCCCACCCCCCGCCCTTCTCGCGCGACGCCTCGGAGCGGGCGAAGGCGTCGGTGCGCCCCCCGCGGCGGATCTGGTGGTGCCAGCTCCCGGTGTCCTCCACCAGCTCCTCAAGGCCCCCGGCGGTGGTGCGCGCCGAGAGCCGGTCGGCGTGGAGCGTCCACACCGGGAGCGACTCGGCCACCTCCACGGGGGGGACGACGCGCTCGGCCGTCTTCGCGTCGAGGCCGGGGGGGAGGGCGGCCGCCAGGCGGCGCCCCAGGTGGCGCACCACCGCCTCCACCGCCTCGTCGGGTACCTGTTCTACGTGTGCCATGGTCGCTACCTCCCAATCCCGGTCCAGGTGAAGCGCCACTCGCCCGACCCGTAGGCCTTCCGCAGCGACGCGTAGGACACCTCCCCCGGACCCACCCAGGGGTCGTTCACCATCACGACGGGGCCCTCCAGGTCGCCCCCCCACCCCACCACCACCGCCACGTGCCCGCTCCCGCCGGGGTAGACGTAGCCCACCTCCACCGGCCGCCCCGCGCCCAGCTCGGCCTGGAGGACGCCGAAGGGGACGGGGCCGTCGTGATACTGGCTCTGCATCCCCCAGTGGAAGAGGACGACCGAGACGAGGTCGATGGGGCAGGGGGCGTTGCAGGCGGGGTTCTGCGGGACCCAGCAGCAGGCGCTCTGGCCGTAGAGCCAGTTGGCCGAGAAGCACTGCCGCGCGGCGGGGTCGCCGAAGTACGCCGCCATCATCTGGGCGCACGCCGCCCAGCACCACTCCGTCTGCTCCTGGTGGACGTACGGCACCGGGAGCTGCACCACCAGCGGCGGCCCCAGCGCCTCGGGGGTCAGCGGCGACTTCTCCTTCGCGGCGTCGGTCGCGGAAGGCGGGGGGGAGGGGGCGGACGGGGGGACGCGGACCGTCCTCTGGACGCGGACCGGCATGGTCTTCCTCCTTGCATGAAACGGAAACGGCCATGAAAGGGCGCGGCCGGGCGGCGGCGCCACTCCCAAGGTCCGCTCCAGAGCGGGCGGGCGCAAGGGGTTCGTCCGTTCACGGGCGAGGGGGCGCGCTGGCGAGCGCCTTGCAATCCCCGGCTTCCAGCGACGGAACCGCCTTCCACAGGGAGCGCACGATGAGCGAACGACCGGGTCCCGACGGGCGGGACGACCTCCGCGACACGGCCGAAACCGCCCGCCGCCTGGCGGAGGACGCCGGGCACGACGCCGGGGTGGAGCGCGCCACGGCGGCCGGCGCGGGCGGCCACCCCCACCCCCAGATCCGCCACGCCGACCACCTCCGCGCCGAGGACGACGTCCGCACCTTCGAGCGCCAGGAGGACGCCGCCGAGGCCCAGGCCCGCGCCGCCGATCTCCTCGAGGAGAACGCCGCGCGCCTCGCCGAGACCCGCGAGGCGATCGCCGACGCCCGCGAGACGGCCCGCGACAACCGCGACGACGTCCGCGCCATCCAGCGCAACGCCGAGGCGCTCCGCGAGCAGGTGAGCGGCGCCGCCGACGCCGTCCGCGACACGCCGGCGCCCGACGTGCGGTAGCGCGACTGGCGCGACCAGAACGTGGATCGGCCGATGGGCT
>DATACF010000290.1:0-4265 GCA_036259235.1 Longimicrobium sp.
GCTGCCGTCGGGGCGGCGGCCGACGATGGAGACGACGCCGCCGGGGCGGACCGCGTCGACGGCGGAGCGGAGGTCGGCCACCGAGCCCACCGCGCGGCCGTTCAGCCGCTCGATCACCAGGCCGGGGGCCAGCTGGCCGGCGGCCGGGCCCTGCGGGTCGACGCCGGTGACCACGACCCCCTCGGCCCGCGTCATCCGCAGCTGCCGCGCGATCTGCGGGGTCACCTCGCTGGCGGCGAAGCCCACGCGCCCGGCGCCGCCCTCATCGCTGCTCTCCTCCGCTTCCGCGGCCGCGAGGGGCCGCCGGTCGAACTCGTCGAGGCGGAGGGTGGCCTGGCGCCGGTCGCCGTAGCGGACGTAGTCGAGGACGATCCGGTCGCCCGGGTTCTTGCGCATCACGCGCTCCATCAGCTCGCCCGTGTCGGCGATCCGCTGGCCGTCGATCCCCACGATCACGTCGCCGAGCTGGAGGCCGGCGGCGCGTGCGGCGCCCCTGGGCTCGCTGCTGACGACCGCGCCGGAGGGCCCGTCGAGCTTGAAGACCTCGGCGTCGGCCGTCCCCGCGTCGCGGATCTCGACCCCCATCATGGGGCGGTGCACCACGCCGTAGCGGATCAGGTCGTCGGCCACGCGCTTGGCCAGGTTGATCGGGACCGCGAAGCCGTATCCCGAGTAGAAGCCGGTCGGCGAGGCGATGGCGCTGTTGACGCCCACCACGCGCCCCTGGAGGTCGATCAGCGGGCCCCCCGAGTTGCCGGGGTTGATGGCCGCGTCGGTCTGGATGTAGTGCTCGAGCGGGGCGGTGGCGCCGCTGCTGGTGCGCATGATCCCGATGCTCCGCCCCTTGGCGCTCACGATCCCCGCGGTGGTCGTCTGCCCCAGCGAGAGGGGGTAGCCCAGCGCCAGGACCCAGTCGCCGGTCTGGAGCGCGTCGGAGTCGCCCAGCCGCACGGTGGGGAGCCCCTTGGCGTCGACCTTGAGGACGGCGATGTCGGTGTTGGGGTCGCGGCCCACGACGCGGGCCTCGTACTCGCGCTTGTCGTTCATCACCACGGTCACGCGGCTGGCGTTCTCGACCACGTGGTTGTTGGTGACGACGTAGCCGTCGGCGCTGACGACGAAGCCCGAGCCGGAGCTCTGGCCGGGCGGGACGCGCTGGCGCCCGCCGAACATCTCCTCGAAGGGGGTGCCCCGGAACTCGGGCGGCACCTGCTGCGACACCGTGCGCCCGGCCACCTCGACCTGGACGAAGACCACGCCGGGGAGCGCCGTGCTGCTGGCCGCCCGGAAGGCGGACGAGAGCGCCTGCGGCGAGGCGGACGCGCCGGCGGGGCCGCCCTCCTGCGCCACGGCGTCGGGGATGGGGTCGCGCGCGGCCTCGGCGAGGGTCAGGCCGCCGCCGATCCCCAGCGCCAGTACGCCGGGGAGCGCGAGCTTGCGAAGGGTCGTCTGCGTGTTCATCTGTTCTTCCTCGGTATCGTTCCGCGTCGTCCCGGAAAACGTTCCGTGATCGTCTGCGGATGGGTACCGGGTTCGACCCCGCGAAGTTCGCCCGTACGATTAGCCCCCGATTAGGCATGGATTAGCCGGGCTTAATCTTCGGGAGAACGGGGGCCCCAAGGCCCCTCTGCGGTGTATCGGTCGTCCGGAGAAGAACACCCTTCGCCCCCGCCCAGCACGAAACCAGCGGAGGGCGGTGCGCTCCCGCAGGGAACGAAGCGGTCTGAGCGAAGCGAGTTCTTCGTTCCCGGAGGGAGCGCGCCGCCCGGAGCGGCGGGAACGCGCACAAGACTCCGTCGAAGCACCATCACCCGAAATCCCGAACCCGCCAACCGGATCGCCGAATGCGCATCCTGATCGTGGAAGACAACCCCCGCATCCTCGGCTTCGTGCAGAAGGGCCTGCGCGAGGAGGGGTACGTGGTCGACACCGCCACCGACGGCGACACGGCGTTCGCCAAGGCCACGAGCGAGGGGTTCGACGCCGCCGTGGTGGACGTGATGATCCCCGGCCGGAGCGGGCTGGAGCTCCTGCGCGACCTCCGCGCGGCCGGCGTGGTCCTCCCCGTCCTCCTGCTGACGGCGCGCGACCGGATCGAGGACAAGGTGGAGGGGCTCGACTCGGGGGCCGACGACTACCTGACCAAGCCGTTCGAGTTCTCGGAGCTCACCGCGCGCCTCCGCGCCCTCCTCCGCCGCTCGGGCGCGGCCGGCGCCCCCGCGACGCTGAAGGTGGGGGACCTGGAGATGGACCCCGCCACCCGCGAGGTCCGGCGCGGCGGCGAAGAGGTGGAGCTGACGCCGAAGGAGTTCGCGCTCTTGGAGTTCCTCCTCCGCAACGCCGACCGGCCCCTGTCGCGCGCCACGCTGATGGAGCACGTCTGGGGGATCCGCTTCGACCCGGGGACCAACATCGTCGACGTCTGCATCAACTCGCTCCGCAACAAGCTGGGCGACCGCGAGCGGGGGCTGATCCACACCGTGCGCGGGGTGGGGTACGCGGTGAAGAGCCCCGAGAAGGAACGGGCGGGATGAGCGCCGAGCTCCACGCCCCGCCCGCTCCCGCGCCGCCGGGCGCCCGCGCCCCCGAGCCGCGGAAGGAGGGCCCGCGGCCGAGCCTGCGGCGCGGGTGGACGCTCCGCCGGGAGATCGTGGTGGGGTACTCGGTGCTCCTGCTGGTGGCGCTGGCGCTCTTCGCCGCCGCCACCTACGGGCTCCTCCGGCAGACGCTGGCCCGCACCGGGACGCAGTCGCTCCGGCAGACGGCGCTGGCGGCCGAGCAGCTCGCCATCCCCCCCGACATCCCCCGCGTGGCCGTGCGCGAGGACCGCCTCCCCCCCGCCCCGGGCGACGTGGAGGCCATCCGCCGCCGCACCCGGCTGGCCACCGGCCAGGTCCTCGACATCTACGTGGCCCGCACCGGCGACGTCGAGAAGAAGGCGCTGCGGTCGTTCGCGGTCATCGCGCTCCTCCTGATCCCCGTGACCGCGCTGGCGGCGGCGCTGGTGGGGCGCACGGTGGCCGACCGCATCCTGGCGCCGCTCGACCGGCTGGTGGGCGCCACCCGCGAGATCGGGATCGCGGGGCTGTCGCGGCGGGTGGACGAGCCGGCGCACCCGGCCGAGCTGCGCGAGCTGGGGCAGGCGTTCAACGGGATGCTGTCGCGGCTGGAGCGGGCGGTGGAGACGCTGCGGAGCTTCACCGCCGACGCCAGCCACGAGCTGCGCACCCCCCTCACCGCCATCCGCGGCACCGCCGAGGTGGCGCTGGCCCGGCCGCGGAGCGCCGACGAGCTGCGGGAGACGCTGGGCGAGGTGCTGGAGGAGACGGGGTCGATGCTCCACCTGGTGGAGGACCTGCTGACGCTGGCCCGCGGCGACCAGGCGGTGGCGCCCGCGATGGAGCCGGTCGACCTGGGGACGGTGCTCCGCGACGTGCAGGACGTGGGCGAGGCGCTGGCGATGGGGAAGCCGGTGGAGGTGCGGCTCGACGCCCCCGAGCACCTGGAGGTGACCGGCGCCCCCAGCCCGCTCCGGCGCCTCTTCCTGAACCTGGTGAGCAACGCGGTGAAGTTCACCGACGTGGGCGCCGTGACGATCGCCGCCCGCGCCCTGGAGCCCGCCGACGCCGCGCCGGCGCCGGTGAACGGGAACGGCCACGCCTCCCGCGGGTGGGTGGAGGTGACCGTGGCCGACACCGGGTGCGGGATCGCCCCCGAGGCCTTGCCGCGCGTCTTCGACCGCTTCTACCGCGCCGACGCCGCCCGCGAGCGGAGCGGCGGCACCGGGCTGGGCCTCGCCATCGCCAAGATGATCGCCGACCAGCACGGCGCCACGCTGACCGCCCAGAGCACGCCCGGCGCGGGGAGCACGTTCACGGTGCGGCTGCCGCGGTAGAGGGGGCTCACCTCGACGGCGTTCGCACGGACTTCGTGGACGGATTTCCCGGCCTCGTTCGCGGATCCGAGAGCACCTGAACAGCGGGGCGCCTGCGGCGCGGGGACCCTCACCCTGGCGGCTCGCCGTAGGCTCGCCGCCTGTCCCTCTCCCGAACTACGGGAGAGGGACGTTTGTTTTGGTGCGTGGAGCGGGCGGTGGGGGCATGCGGAGGGTCCGGCGCGGGGCCCTCACCCGGCTCGCTCAGGCTCGCCACCCTCTCCCGTTCCGGGAGAGGGGCACTGGGGGTTCCGTGCGCGGGCGAGCGGCGGTGTGGGGACCAGCTTCGGAGGTCGCGGATCGGGATGAAGCTCTCCCCTCCCCCCGCACG
>DATACF010000291.1:0-2910 GCA_036259235.1 Longimicrobium sp.
CACGAGAGCGACGTCACCAGCGACCGCGCGGCGCCGACGACGAACAGCGTCGCCAGGGTGGCGAGCACCGCCACGCGGAAGCGCACGGGCGGCGGGGCGAAGAGGTAGGGGAGGAGCGGCACCAGCCCCGCCGCCACGAACGCCGCCATGGTGGCCGCGCCGTGGCGGAAGGGGAAGGGCTCGGCCACGGCGTCGCCGTTCATCACGCGCACCGCCTCGTCGCTGCGGATGCTGAGGAAGCTGCTGGCCCCCATCGAGAAGCCGTCGGCCAGCAGGTTGGCCGCCCCCAGGATCAGCACCGTCCGCGGCGCCAGCGCCGCCCCCGCGACGCCCGAGACCACCGCGAAGGTGGTGATGATCCCGTCGTTGGCGCCGTAGACCAGGTCGCGGAGGTAGTGGCGGACCCGCGGGCCCCAGAGCGGCGGCTCGTGGCCCGTGCGGGCGGCGAGGACCGCGGGGTCGGGGCTCACGCGGCGCCGTCGCCCGGGGTGGCCTCGCGCCCGGTGGCCTCCTGCACGGCGATCCGGAAGAGGACCGTGCGGTGCGCCGTGGGGTCGTCCGGGGTGAAGGTCTCGGGGATCAGCGTCCGCAGCAGCTCTACCCCCTGCCGCCACTCCGCCCGCTCCCAGTCGGCCCCGTGCTCGTCGAGGGCGTAGAAGCCGCCCCGCACCACCACGCTCCGCCAGCGGAAGAGCGCCTCCACCTCGTCGACCTCGAAGGCCACCGGGCACCACGCCAGCCCCGTGGCGTCGAGCTTGGCCCCCGGCGAGGTGCGGCCGTAGATCCACCCCTCGTGGAAGACGTAGTGCAGCGGCTCGATGTCCACGTGGTTCTGCCACGTGTACGCCAGCCGCCCCACGTGGTTGCGGGCCAGCACGCCCTCGATCTCGTCCTTGTCCAGGGCGCGGAAGCGCGGCTTGGCGGTGGGGGCCATGGCATCCTCTCCGGGTCGGGCGCGGTCCGTCTGTGCCCGTAGCTTACAGGCCGCGGAGGGCGCCGTCAGTCGGGCAACGCCACGAAGATGTAGGGTTTTTTCCCGACAAGCGCAAAACCCGCGTGCCGGGAGGCGCCCGCGACCGCGCGCGAGAGCCTTGCGCCCGCCCGGCGCGCGCGGGACTTTCTCCCTTTCGCTCGCGCGGGGACCGGTGCGGGACCACACAGCGGACGGGAGACGGGACGTGGAGATCACCTTCCTGGGGGCGGCGGGGACGGTCACGGGGTCGAAGTACCTGCTGGAGACCGACGGGGCGCGCGTCCTCGTCGACTGCGGCCTCTTCCAGGGGCACAGGGAGCTGCGGCTGCGCAACCGCGAGCCCTTCCCCGTCGACCCGGCCTCCCTCGACGCCGTCGTCCTCACCCACGCGCACCTCGACCACGCGGGGTACCTCCCCGTCCTGGCGCGCGACGGCTTCCGCGGCCCCGTCCTCTGCACCCCCGCCACCGCCGCCCTCTGCGAGGTGCTGTTGATGGACAGCGCCAACCTCCAGGAGGAGGAGGCGCAGTACGCCGCCCGGGAGGGGTACTCGAAGCACCACCCGCCCCTCCCCCTCTACACCGTCCGCGACGCCGAGCGGGCGCTGGGGCTCCTGCGGGGCGTCCCCTGGGGCGAGGACCACGCGCTCCCCGGCGGCATCCGCTTCCGCTACGCCCCCGCCGGCCACATCTCCGGCGCGTCGACGGTCCGGATGGAGGCGGGGGGGAAGACGATCCTCTTCTCCGGCGACCTCGGGCGCCCGGGCGACCCGCTCCTCCCCGACCCCGCGCCGGTGGAGGGAGCGGCCGACTACCTGCTGATCGAGTCGACGTACGGCGACCGGATGCACTACCCCGGCGACCCCGAGATCGAGCTGGCGGCGGTGGTCAACCGCACGGTCCGCGACGGGGGCGTCGTGCTGATCCCCGCCTTCGCCGTGGGGCGCGCGCAGATCCTCATGTATCACCTCCACCAGCTCAAGAAGTCCGGGCGGATCCCCGGCGTCCCGGTTTTCCTCGACTCTCCCATGGCGTCCACCGCCACGCGGATCTTCTTCGAGCACGCCGAGGCGCACCACCTCTCGCGCGAGGAGGCGGCCGAGGTGAGCGCCTCGGCGCAGCCGGCCGACACGGTGAGCGAGTCGAAGCGGATCGGGCGGATGCACTACCCGCGGATCATCCTCTCGGCGAGCGGGATGGCCACCGGCGGGCGCGTCCTCCACCACCTCAAGGCGCTGGCGCCCGACGAGAAGAACACCGTCCTCTTCGCCGGCTACCAGGCCGGCGGCACCCGCGGCGCCCAGATGGTCGGCGGCGCGCGCCAGGTGAAGATCCACGGGCACAGGGTGGAGGTGAACTGCCGGGTCGAGGTCCTCGACGGCCTCTCGGCCCACGCCGACTACATGGAGATGCTGGGGTGGCTGGAGACCTTCCCCGCCGCCCCGGAGCGCACCTTCATCGTCCACGGCGAGCCCGGCCCCGCCGACCGCTTCCGCCACCGCATCGAGGAGCGCCTCGGCTGGGCGTGCACCGTCCCGCAGCACGGGGAGCGGGTGGGGCTTTAACTCTGGTTACCCAACTCCCGTGCGATATAGAACAGACCGGGCCAGGTCTAGAAAGTGAGCAAAGATTGAGTGAGGAGAATACGTCGCAGGAGGAGCAGCCTCTCCCAGAGCAAGTTCAGCCCGTAGGACTTCGGCATCTGCGTATTCACTTCGGGCTCGTTGCACTGATGTATATCGGTGCGCTAGTGTACTGCCACTGAAATGTCGTGCATTTTGGTCTGCCGAGTATTACATTGCTCGACATGCCAATGCCAATTCGCACAATCAAGTTGCGCGACGGAGACCAGGCTGAATTGGAGCGCCTGGTCCGTACGCGCACGACGCCGCAACGGGTAGTCGAGCGCGCCCGCATCGTTCTCGCCTCCGCCGCCGG
>DATACF010000292.1:0-5641 GCA_036259235.1 Longimicrobium sp.
GGCCCCGCGGGATCCGGCACCCCGGGCCAGCCCAACGCGAATGCCGGGTGAGCCCGTCCGCCGCCGGAGAGGAACGCCTCCACCCCCGCGGTTCTGACACACCCGGCCCGCGAGCCGGAAGCCGGAAGGAGGAGGCGGGGCCCTCCCGGAGGAATCCAAGCTGTCTGAGCGAAGCGAGCTCCTGGATTCCGCAGGGAGGGCCCCGCCGCCTCCCGCCGCGCCCGCGCCCAGGCGTCAGATCGGCCGGAAGAGCTGCTTGTCTTCCCAGACCGGCACCGCGCGGCCGATGTTGAGCCCGCCGCCCACCACCCCCAGCAGGACGTAGGAGGCGGCGAAGACCGCACGCGGGCGCGGGTCCTTCGCCAGCGAGGCGGGCCCGGCGAGGATCTGCGAGGTGGCCAGGATCAGGTTCTCGACGAACTTGAGCACGTCGTCGAGCACCACCTCCCCCTTCTCCTTCTCGGCCTCGACGGCCTCCAGGATGAAGAGCACGGTCATCGCCACCGCGTTCACCCCGCCCATCACCGTCTTCACCCAGGGGATCGCCTTGCGGGCCGCCTCGCTCTTCGCCGCCGCCCACCCGATGGCGTCGGTGATGGGGAAGGCGATCTGCGACAGGAGGATCGCCCGCTCGTACCACAGCACCCCTTCCGCGGTCGCGGACGCGGGCGCGGACTCGTCCTCGGGGACGACGGCGAGCATCAGGTTGGTGAAGGCGCAGGCGTAGGTCGCCAGGTCGACGACCAGCTTGGTGGCGCGGAACGCCGTCGTCTTCGAGATCTCCTGCCCCCCCACCCCGACGCCGGAGACGATCCCCGCCGCCATCCGCCCGACGCCGACCCCGACGCCGCCGAAGGCGAGGCTCAGGTCCACCTTCGTCTGCGAGACCTCGCGCCCGGCGCGCGCCGCCCGCCCGGCCGCCACCGCGCGGAGCTCGCGCACCAGCGCCGGGTGGTCGGGCGCCGCGCGGAGCCGCGCCGCGTCGGCGCCGGAGAAGGGCGCCTCGCCGGTGGCGATCTTGTAGACGACCGTCGTCGGGATGGCGAGGATCAGGCAGGCCAGGTCGAGCGCCGACAGCTCGCTCCCGTCGGTGGCCCAGCGGTAGAGGGCGGAGAGGAGGGGGACGTCCCACGTCTCCTCCAGGAGGTCGCGGACCCCGTCGAGGACGAGCTTCACCACCTCCAGGAACCCCAGCACGGCGTTCTCCACCTCGGCGAGCGCCGTGGCCGCGACGATCGCCGCCACCTCCTTCACCAGCTCCCCCGCCGAGAGGCGGTCGAAGTCCTCGGTGAGCGTCTTCTGGATCGCCTCGAACCCCTCGCGGAGGGTGTCCCACGCCGCCCCCGTCACCAGCCCCAGGAGCGAGACGATCCGCTCCTCCAGCGGCGCGCCGAAGGGCGACGCGGGCGAGCCGCCGAAGATCGCCCCCCCCGAGAGCTGGTCGAAGATCCAGTCCGAGGCCGGGTCGGGGCGGTTGGCCGGGGTGCTCCGGCTCACCGTCGTCCCGGTCCGCTCCAGCATCCGCCCCGCCGCCGTCCCCAGCCGCCCGGCCAGGTCGCCGCCCACCAGCTCCGCCTCGAGCTTCTGGAAGAACGCGGCGACGGAGGGCTCCACCCCGCCGATCCTGGCGATCACCGTGTCGATGGTGGTGTCGAACGCCGCCACCAGCGCCCGGTGGGTGGCCAGGATGTCGTCCCAGTCGAAGATGAAGCCCAGCCACTCCAGGAGCTTGTCGATCGCCGTCCCCAGCACCTCGGTGAAGAACCAGTCGATCGCCGTCCACACCTGCTCCACGTACTCCAGCACCACGCGGAAGCCGTCGATCCACAGCTCCACCACCCCCTCGACCGTGCGGAGGACGAACTCGCCGACGGCGATCAGCCCCTCCTTCACCGCGCGGAAGAGGTTGCCGAAGAACTCCCAGACGTCGTCGAGCCCGCCCACCTCCGCGACGCGCTCGCGCGCCCCCGCGAACCGCGCCGCCAGCTCGGCGCCGGGGATGAAGCGCGGGCGCTCGCCCCGGAAGTCGACCCCCCAGCTCCACCCGGCAGGGACGCCGGAGAGGTCGATCCGGTGCGCGATCCCCGTCTCGCGGGCGCGGAGGTAGACCCCGGCCGCGCGCGGGTCGTCGTGCCCCACCCGGAAGGCGAGCCGGAGCCCCGGGTCGGTCCCGGCGGGGCGGGCCAGGGGGAGGAGCTCGTTGAGGACGTCGTACGCCACCTTCACGTTCTGGACGTCGGCGTACTTCCCCGTCAGGAGCGGGACGCGCTCGCCGCGGGCGTTGGTGACCTTCGCGTCCACCAGCTTCCGCGGGTCGCCCTTCGCCAGCTCCGTCAGCTTCGCGTGGACCTCGGCCGTGGGGTCGATCTCGACGGCGTGGCCCAGGAAGTCGGCCTCCAGGCGGAGGAGCGGGGTGCTGAGCCGGCTGACCCGGTTGGTGACGGTGACCGACCCGCGCCCGTCGGTCTCGGCCTCCACCGCCTGCGCCGGCCCCACGAAGAAGGCGCGGCCGTTCACCGTCACCAGCGTCGTCTCCGAGGCGGTGATCCGCACCTTCCGCCCCGCCGCCGGCCCCCCCTCGGCCCCGGTGAGGGTGGCCTTGGTGACGTACGAGGCGAAGGGGACCATCCGGCTCGTGCTCTCCAGGACCACCTGCGTGTCGAGCCAGTTGGTCGTCACCGGGTCCTGGGTGAGGTGGTGGAGCTCGTCGGCGGCGCTCACGTAGTAGAGCTCCACCGGCTCCTCCGGCGCCGCGCGCCAGCTGGCGATCTCGCCCGCCTCGCGCGCCAGCGGGAGGGGGAGGCTCCACGCCGCCGCCCCCCGCCGCGAGAAGGCCAGGCGCCCGCCCTCGCGGAGGATCCACACCTCCGGCGCGCCCCCGGTGTCGCTGTCGGCCACCAGCGCGTGGACGGGCGTCGCGCCCTCGGCCGCCGCCTCCACCCCCTCGCGCATCCGCAGCGCCTTCCGCCGGTCGCGCTCCATCTCGGCGGCGACGGAGTAGAACCAGACCCCGTTCCCGCCCGTGTAGAGGACCGTGCTCCCCTTCCCGTCCGGCGCCACGGCGAGCGCGGCGGTGTCGGCCTCCACCGGGACCTCGTGGTTGTACAGCGTGTCGGGGAAGGAGGTGAGGACCAGATTCGGCGTCCCCGCGTTGTCGCGGTAGAGGGTGTAGAGGACCCCCTGGATGTCCCTCCCGGCGATGTGCTCCAGCGAGGCCAGGTGGCCCACCGCGATCCCCAGCACCCCCTTCCCGTTCTCGGGGAAGGGGAGTACTTGCGCCTTCCAGTCCTTCTCGGTCGAGTCGGGGAGGACGCGGTAGCTGGTGATCCGGTCGCCCTCCTTCGCGGTGATCACCAGGAGGACCTCGCCGGCCGCGTTGCTCCCCGCGGCCACGTCGAGGATCTCGCCGATCGCCTTCCGCCCCTTCCCGATCCAGCGGCTCCCGGAGGGGTCGGCGGAGAAGTCGGCGGTGTAGTAGAGGACGGTCTCGGACGGACGGCCCTCCGGGGCGCAGACGGCGGCGAGCATCGGGTTCCCGCGCGGGTCGCGGGCCACGGCGAAGCGGCGGACCTCCGTCCCCCCGGGGAGGCCCGTGGAGAGGTCGACCGTCGCCCACCCGGTGCGGTCGCCGTCGCGGGCCTGGAAGAGGCGGAGGCGGCCGTCGCCGCCGATGGCGAAGAGCATCGGCCGCCCCGCGGCATCGCTCGACGCCCGGATCTGGCGGGCGTGGTCGACGGGGGCGGCGGCCTGGTAGTTCTGCATCAGGCGCGAGGCCACGGTCAGCGTCGGCGTGTCGTCGGCCGCGGCGCGGTGCATCAGCGCGGGGTCGAAGGGGAGCCGCTCCCCGCCGGGGGCGTGGACCAGGTCGGTCATGGCTCGGTCTCCTGTACGTTGCGGCGTGGAAGATCCAGAGGGCGGGAGGGAAGGAGGGCGGCGGCGCGCGCCGCCCCCCTTCCCACGCGTCAGTTCCGGTAGGTGAGGGCGAGGCGGAGGTCGCCGGCGGCGTTGAAGCGGGGGTCCTTGAAGAAGTAGACGTTCCCGGCCGGGAGGATGATCCGCGAGCGGATGTCGGCGACCGCGCTGTCGATCCGCAGGTCGAGCTTCGTGTTCCAGTCGTCGGAGACGAGCTCGGTGAAGATCCCCTTCCCCGAGAGGAAGGCGCCGGTGGCCACGTCGGCGAAGATGGCCAGGTACGACTCCAGCTTCCCGATCCAGTTGGGGTGCCGCTCGTACTTCTGCTGGTACCCCTCGTTGCGCGTGCTCACCGTCAGCCGGTCGTCGCCGTCGAGGGCGTAGGTGAGGACGGTGCGCCACGCCACGAACCCGTCCACGTAGCCGATCCCGGTGCCGAAGTGGTCCTCGACGTCGATGTCGAAGGTGTAGCGGAAGTCGAGGTAGAGGTCGCGCGTCCCGTCGCCGAAGGAGACCTGGCAGCTCGTCTCGCCGCCGTCCTTGTTCCGCGCCGCGATCCGGAGCTCGCGCGTCAGGGCGGAGGGCGAGGCGCCGATCGCCGCGGCGAGCGGGGTGACGACGTTCCCCAGGATGAGGAACTGCGAGAAGACCATCTCCCCCTGCACGTTCGGGTCGGTCGCCCAGTTGTGCTCGAAGAGCCCCGCCCCCCCGCCCGGGACGGGCAGATGGTTGGTCATCAGGAGGAAGTTGAGAGAGCTCATGTCGGGGCGGTCCCTCTCGGGGAAGACCGAGTAGCTCACCCCCGTGGGCGCGAAGGTCGGCGAGTCGGCGGGGTCGTCCGCGGAGACCCGGGCCCCCTCGGGGAGCGTGTACCCGAGGGCGAGGCGCGCGAGGCCCTCCGTCTGGGTGACGCTGTAGCCGAGGATGTACGGGTTGTCGCTCCCCTGGTAGAGGCCGATCAGGCGGCGGAGGAGGACGGTGAACTGCGTCTGGAACGCCGCGTTGGCCGGGACGCCGTTCGGGGCCTCGATCCGCCACGAGTTGGTGATCAGGTTGGCGTCCTCGAAGTTCAGGAAGAGGTGCTCGATCCGGAACATCTCCGTGCTGAACTCCTCCAGCTGCTTCCGCACCTCGGGGGGAACGACCGGGGCGGTGGCGGCGATGTCGGCGAGCCCCATGTTGACCTGGAAGACCAGCGTCCACCCGGCGCAGTCGACCTCGCGGGGGATGTTCCGGAAGGGGTCGTTCGGGTCGGGCTCGAGGTAGGTGAGCGTCCCCGAGGCCATGGGGAAGCGCGCCTCCACGATCCGGTTGGCGCTCA
Organism: Longimicrobium sp.; assembly: GCA_036259235.1. Classification (GTDB taxonomy): domain Bacteria; phylum Gemmatimonadota; class Gemmatimonadetes; order Longimicrobiales; family Longimicrobiaceae; genus Longimicrobium. Next base: position 5,234 of record DATACF010000292.1, read on the forward strand.
CCGCGGTCACCAGGTTCACCGAGGGCGCCCCCCACTGGACGGAGATCTTCGGGGGGAGGTCGGGCTTGCTCGGGTCCCAGGCGGCCTCCCAGGAGGTGGGGAGGATCCCCTGGGCGAAGAGGAGGGCCATCTGGTCGTTCAGCGTCTTCTGCGTGATGGCGACCAGCATGTCGAACCCCTGGAGGGTCCGGTTGTCGACGATCTGCGGGCGCTCGGCCACGGCGGCGAGGTCGTCCGAAGCGGGCGCGGGGCCGCGGAAGACGGGGACGCCGAGGCGGTGCAGGGGCTGGGGGAGGACGGGGTCGGCGGTGCGCATCGGAGACCTCTCCTTCTGCTGCGGTGGGATGATCGGGGGAGCGGGAGCGCCCCCCGCGGGTGCGTCCGTACCGGCTGTCCACCCCTGAAAGC
>DATACF010000293.1:0-11798 GCA_036259235.1 Longimicrobium sp.
GAAGAAGTAGGTAGCGCGGACGCCGGATCACAGTACCGCCGGCGGGCCGCGAGATCCGACGAAGCGCACCGAAGCCCGCCGAGCAGTCCGCGAAGGCGGACTTCGTGCCTTTGTAGCCCCGGATTTCAATCCGGAGGTCGGTTCTTTTCCACCGCACCATTGGCGGCCGATCGGTAGGATGCATGCGTGGGAGTCCGCGAAGGCGGACTTCGCGCGGTTGTTGCCGCGAATTCATTCGCCCGTTCGAGCCCGTTCGGCTCGCTCTGGCCCGTTTGGGAGGGATGCAGGATATGGCGGAAGTCACGGTCGTCGGAGGCGGTCTCTCGGGCTCGGAGGCGGCGTACCAGCTCGCCGAGCGCGGGCACGACGTCACGCTCCACGAGATGCGCCCGGTGCGGGGGACGCCGGCGCACCAGACGTCGGACCTGGCCGAGATCGTCTGCTCGAACACCTTCAAGAGCGAGGACCCGCAGAACGCGCACGGGCTCCTGAAGCTGGAGATGGACGCGCTCGGCGCCGGCGGCTCGCTCCTCCTGGCCTGCGCGAGAGAGTCGCGCATCCCCGGCGGCACCGCGCTCACCGTCGACCGCCGCGAGTTCAGCCAGCGGATGAGCGCGGCCATCGAGGCCCACCCCCGCATCCGCGTCGTCCGCGACGAGGTGACGGAGCTCCCGGCGGGCCCGGCCATCGTCGCCACCGGCCCGCTCACCTCCGACGCCCTCTCGGCCGCCATCCGCCGCGCGCTGGGCGACGAGGAGGGGCTGTCGTTCTTCGACGCCATCGCCCCGGTCGTCTCCGACGAGTCGCTCGACCACGACAAGCTCTTCCGCGCCTCGCGGTGGGGGAAGGGCGAGGGCGACGACTACCTGAACGCGCCGATGACGCGGGAGGAGTACGAGGCGTTCATCGCCGCCCTCAACGGGGGCGAGCCGTTCGAGGGGCACGACTGGGAGAAGGTCCCGTACTTCGAGGGGTGCCTCCCCGTCGAGGTGATGGCCGGCCGCGGCGCCGACACGCTCCGCTTCGGGCCGATGAAGCCGGTGGGCCTCCCCGTCCCCCAGTGGGGCGGGAAGCGCGCCTGGGCCATCGTCCAGCTCCGCCGCGAGGACCGCGCGGGGCAGATGTGGAACCTGGTGGGCTTCCAGACGCGGCTGAAGATCCCCGAGCAGCGGCGGGTCTTCCGGATGATCCCGGGGCTGGAGAACGCCGAGTTCCTCCGCTGGGGCTCCATCCACCGCAACACGTACCTCAACTTCCCCGCGCGCCTCTCGGCCCACGGGAGCCTCCGCGACCGCGCGGACCTCCTCTTCGCGGGGCAGATCACGGGCGTGGAGGGGTACACCGAGTCGACCGCCGTCGGCATCCTGGCGGCGGCGAACCTCGACCGGATCGCGCGGGGGCTGGAGCCGGTGGTTCCCCCGCCGACGACGATGCTGGGGGGGCTGATGCGCTACCTCCGCGACAGCGACCCGAAGCACTTCCAGCCGATGAACTCGAACTTCGGCCTCCTCGACCCGCTCGACCGCGTGGTGAAGGACAAGGAGGAGCGCCGCGCCGCGCTGGTGGAGCGCGCCCGCGCCGACTTCGCGGCGTGGATGGACGCGCACGACCTCCGCGCGGCCGAGCCCGCGGCGCGATGAGCGGCGCGCCCCTGGTCGAAGACGCGCCCCAGCGGGCGGAGCTCGACGAGTTCCTCCGCTACGTGGCGCACGAGCGGGGGTTGTCGCCGCAGACGGTGCGGGCGTACGCGGACGACCTGGCGGAGTTCGAGACGTTCCTGGGGCGCTACTACGGGGCGCCGGACTGGACGTGGGGCGGGGTGGACCGGCTGGCGATCCGCGCCTGGATGGGCGACTGCGCCACCCGCCGCGAGCTGGCGAAGAGCAGCATCGCCCGGAAGCTCTCGGCGGTGCGCTCGTTCTACCGCTTTCTCCACGTGGAGGAGCGGGTGGACGCCAACCCGGCGCGCGCCGTGCGGACGCCGAAGAAGGACCGGACGCTCCCCGGCTTCCTGACGCGCGAGCAGATGGACGCCGTCTTCGCCGAGGCCGAGGGGCGCGCGGCGGAAAGCGGCTTCCACTCCTTGAGGAACCTGACGATCGTGGAGCTCTTCTACGCCACGGGGATGCGCCTGGCGGAGCTCCAGGGGCTCGACGAGGGCGACCTGGACCTGGTGGGCGACCGGGCGCGGGTGCGGGGGAAGGGGCGCAAGGAGCGGATCGTCCCGCTGGGGAGGATGGCGGTGGGGGCGCTGCGGCGTTATTACGAGGCGCGCGCCCTGGTCCTCGCCGCGGCGCCGCGCGGCGACCGGCGGGCGGTGTTCATCGGCCAGACGGGGCGGCGGCTGAGCGTCCGCCAGGTGCAGAACGTGGTGACGGGCTTCCTCCGCGCGGTGGCGGACGAGCACGGCCTCTCGACGCACTCGCTCCGCCACACCTTCGCCACGCACCTGCTGGACGCGGGGGCCGACCTCATGGCGGTGAAGGAGCTGCTGGGGCACGCGAGCTTGAGCACGACGCAGGTGTACACGCACACGTCGAAGGAGCGGCTCAAGGCGGTGTACCGGCAGGCGCACCCGCGGGCGTAGAACTGCTGGAAGGGCATCGAGGCGCTTCGACGGGCGGTGGCGCATGCCACGGGCTTCGCGGGCCCCCCTCCCCCGGCCCCTCCCCCCGCACGCAGGGTGGTGCGTGTGGAGGGGACGGTCGGGCGCCATCGACGTTCGGCGCGGTTGCATGAGGGATGCGGGCCCGGAGGGCGGAGACCCTGGCGGGGGGGAATGCGGCGGGGGCGGCGATTCGCGGGAATGCGGCGGACACACGGAGTCCGCCAGGGGCTCCGCGCCGTTGGAAACGGTAGTATCGTTTCCTACGGCGCCCGCAGCCCGGCCCGGAGCGCAGCGGAGGGACATGCCCAGGTCCGCAGTTGCTGTAAGCCGTTGCGGTTGAAGTTCACGAGACCGAGAGTCGACGAAGAAAGACGGGACGATAGATGAGCATTCCGACGTTCCACGCCACCACCATCCTGGCCGTGAAGAAGGACGGCCGGGTGGCCCTGGGCGGCGACGGGCAGGTGACGATGGGCGACGTGGTCGCCAAGTCCTCGGCCACCAAGGTGCGCAAGCTGCGCGACGGGAAGATCCTGGCGGGGTTCGCGGGGTCGGTGGCCGACGCCTTCACCCTCTTCGAGAAGTTCGAGGAGAAGCTGGAGCGCTACCCCGGCAACCTGAGCCGCGCGGCCGTCGAGCTGGCCAAGGACTGGCGGAGCGACCGCTACCTCCGGCGGCTGGAGGCGCTCCTGGCGGTGGCCGACGGCCAGCACCTGTACATGCTCTCGGGCACCGGCGACGTGATCGAGCCCGACGACGACATCGTGGCGATCGGCTCAGGGGGCAGCTACGCGCTGGCGGCGGCGCGGGCGCTCAAGGAGCACTCGCAGCTCTCCGCTCCCGAGATCGTGCGGCGCGGCCTGGAGATCGCGGGCGACATCTGCATCTACACCAACCGGAACATCACCGTGCTGGAGCTGGGCGCGGAGGGGAACGGGGCGCCGCCGCCCGTTTCGTGACCGGCGGCCCTTCTTCTCGAGATAGGCGAAAATAGAGTAATGGCGACGAAAGACAGCGAGATCCAGGGCCCCGCGGCGGGCGCGGAAGGGGCGGCGGCGGCCGAGGGCGAGCTCCAGCCCTGGCTCGACGAGCTCACGCCGCGCGGGATCGTGGCGGAGCTCGACAAGTACATCGTGGGGCAGAACGAGGCCAAGAAGGCCGTAGCCATCGCGCTGCGCAACCGCTGGCGCCGCCAGCGGGTGGACGAGGAGCTCCGCGAGGAGATCGTCCCCAACAACATCATCATGATCGGCCCCACCGGGGTGGGGAAGACGGAGATCGCCCGCCGCCTGGCCCGCCTGGCGGGGGCGCCGTTCGTGAAGGTGGAGGCCAGCAAGTTCACCGAGGTCGGCTACGTGGGGCGCGACGTGGAGTCGATGGTCCGCGACCTGGTGGACGTGGCGGTCAACATGGTCCGCACCGACCGCGAGGACGAGGTGCAGGAGGTGGCGGAGCAGCGGGTGGAGGAGCGCCTCCTCGACCTCCTGATCCCCCCGCTGGACGGCGACGGGAAGCCGGCCGAGGGCGCGGGCGCCGACGCGCAGCAGCCGCAGCGGCGCGTCTTCGTGGCCTCGTCGTCCGGCCAGGTGGAGAGCGCCGAGGACGCGCAGGTCCGCGAGCGCCGCGAGCGCACCCGCGAGAAGTTCCGCCAGCTCCTGACCGACGGGAAGCTGGAGGACCGCGAGGTGGAGGTCGAGGTGTCGCAGAGCATGCCGCTCGACAACATGATGATCCCCATGGGCGGGATGGACGCCGGGATGGGGATGGACAGCAACCTCATGGACATGCTCCAGGACATGCTGCCCAAGCGCACCAAGCGGCGCAACGTCACCGTGGCCGAGGCGCGGCGGATCCTGCTGCAGGACGAGCTCGACAAGCTCGTGAACATGGACGAGGTGGTGAACGAGGCGCTCGACCGCGTGGAGGAGATGGGGATCGTCTTCCTCGACGAGATCGACAAGATCGCGGGCGGCGGCGGGGGGATGGGGCCCGACGTCTCGCGCGAGGGGGTGCAGCGCGACCTCCTCCCGGTGGTCGAGGGCTCGACGGTGCAGACCAAGTACGGGATCGTCCGCACCGACCACATCCTCTTCATCGCGGCGGGCGCCTTCCACGTCTCGAAGCCGAGCGACCTGATCCCGGAGCTCCAGGGGCGCTTCCCGATCCGGGTGGAGCTGAAGACGCTCACCGAGGCCGACTTCGTCCGCATCCTCCAGGAGCCCAAGAACGCGCTGCTGACGCAGTACCGCGCGCTGGTGGCGGCGGAGGGGGCGAACCTGGAGTTCAGCGACGACGGGGTGCGCGAGATCGCCAAGATCGCGCAGCAGGTGAACGACCGGATGGAGAACATCGGCGCGCGGCGCCTCCACACGGTGCTCACCACCCTCCTCGAGGACATCCTCTTCGACCTCCCGGAGCTGGAGGAGAAGCAGATCCGGATCGACGCGGAGACGGTGACGCGGCGGCTGAAGAACATCGTGGAGGACGAGGACCTGCGGAAGTACATCCTGTAGCCGGTCCGCGGGCGGCTCCGTCCGCTTCGCGAGGGGAAACGAGCGCGGCGCATCCGGGGTCCGGGTGCGCCGCGCTTCGTTCGTTCCGCCGGCCGACGAACAGATGGATCTCACGCGGAGAAGCAGAGTCGGCAGAGAACTTCTGCGGTTCCTCTGCTGACTCTGCTCCTCTGCGTGAGACTTCTTCAGAGCCTGCCGGAGAGGGAGATCACTGGTCGCGCGCGTCCCGGTGGGTGTGCTCGGGGGCGCTCTCCTGGATGCGGCGGCTGTCGGCCTGCATGGCGTCGTGGTCGCGCTGGACCTGCTCCTGGTTGCGGGCGGCCTGCGTGTTGTCCTCGCTGGCGTCCTGCGAGCCCTGCGCGCCCTGGATCGGCTGCGAGGCGACGTCGCCGGGCGCGGTGGCGTCGGTGCGGCGCGCCTGGGCCTCCAGCGCGTCGCGGTTCTCCTCGGCGTTGCGCGCGTGCTCGGCGGCCTGGCGGTTGTCGTCGGAGCCCTGCGTCCGGTCGTTGCCCTGGTCCATGCGGTTCCTCCTTCGGTAGATCCGCGTCTTCGGTATCCGGTCGAGAGCCCGGAGAGGGGCAACTTCCATTCCCTCCGCCGGAGCCGTCCGCCCGGACCGCGCCAGCCCCGGCACCCATGGTGTCGACCCGGCGGAATACTCGCTAAAGCTTCCGGGGCGAGGGGGAGCGCGTTAAATTTGGACGATCAGCACTCCTCCATGAACCTCTGATCGGCAGGCATCCATGCCCGAAGACGAAAAGGACGATTCGAGCCCTTCCGCCGATGCGGCCGATGGGGAGTTCCCGCTGAGCGATGCGCTGAAGGCCGAGCTGCGCGCGCCTCGAGGAGTACGATCGTGATCCAGAGGCCGGGGAGTCGTGGGAGGAGCTCCGCGACGAGCTGCTGCGCCGCCACCGCAGGAATAACGCCTCGGCCGCGTGAGTCCGGCCTGGAGCCTCAAGCCGACACGGAAGGCGAACGCCGACATCCGGGAGGCTCACGACTGGTACGAGGAACGCTCTCCGGATGCCGCGCTGGAGTTTCTCGACGCGATCGACCGGTGCCTGGCGGAGATCGCGCGGGCTCCCGAGCAGTTCCAGATCGTGTACGTGAAAAGGGTCCGCCGGGCCCTGCTGAACACGTTTCCGTACGTGCTCTACTTTCGTGGCGGAGAGGAAACGGATTCGCGTGATCGCCTGTGTGCACGAGCGGCGCGATCCCAGAGACTGGCAGGATCGGGTTTGACGTGACGAGCCTCGACTGACAGGACAAAAGGCCCCGCACCGGACGCTCCGGTGCGGGGCCTTCGTGGTCTCGGATCGAGACGGGGCGCGGTCAGTCGGGGAAGGTGACGCCCGCGGGGTTGCCGCCGGCGATCAGCTCGACGATGGCGGCCATCTCGGCGCCCATGCGGTCGAGGCGGTGGAGGACGCTCCGCGAGTGGGCGTAGTCGAAGTAGAAGTTCAGCGCCTCTTCGTTCCCCGGCGTCGTCTCGATGATCTGGTGGTCCATCCGGCGGCGGAGGTCGTCCACCAGGACGGTCACCGCCCCCTGCACGCGGCGCTGGTCTTCCAGCGTCTCGATGCTCATGTCGCCGGTGAGGCGGGGGATGAGGTGCTCCACCATCACCACCCCTTCCGGCGGGGCGGCGACGCCCCCCGTCCGAGCGTGGGCCTCCGCGACGAGCACCTCGCCGGCGCTCGCCAGGGCCCGAAGCTCTTCGAAGTTGCAGTGAAGGATCACGGAGCCTCCTTTCAGGTCCACCCACCCCGGGAGTCAAAGCAAGGGGTGGGCCAAGTCCACGCAGGGTTGATACACCGTGCGCCCACCAATGTTTACGATGAATGAGCGCGGACGGTTTCGCGGTCCTTCTGCGAGTGGAACGCGTTGCGTGGAGCGTTCCTGACGGGGCGCGGTGTTCGTCCTGCTTCGAGGACGGATGCGCCGGGCTGGAGGGGACGTGTGTCGCGGGCGCGCTGCGGGGCCTCTCCCTACAATTGCGCGGGTCCCTGCGGAACGCAAGACCCGTATGGTCCTACGCCGCGCCGGTGAGATGGTTCCACGCCCGCCGGGCGCGCTCCAGCGCCTCCTCGACCGTCTCTCCCAGCGCGGTGACGTGGCCCATCTTCCGGCCGGGGCGCGCCTCGGCCTTGCCGTAGAGGTGGAGGGCGGCGGTGGGGACGGCGAGGGCGTCGGCTGCGCCGGGGCGGCCCAGGCCGGTGCCGGCGTCCTCGCCCATCAGGTTGACCATGGCCGCCGGCCGGAGGAGCCCGGCCGAGCCCAGGGGGAGGTTGCAGACGGCGCGGAGCTGCTGCTCGAACTGCGACACCGGGCACGCCTCGATGGTGTAGTGCCCGCTGTTGTGGGGGCGCGGCGCCACCTCGTTCATCCGCACCACGCCGTCCGCGCCCACGAACATCTCCACCGCCAGGAGGCCCACGACCCCCAGCCCCTCCGCCAGCGTCTCGGCGATGTGCGTGGCCTCGGCGGAGAGCGCGGGGGAGATGCGGGCGGGGGCGACGGTGACGTCGAGGATCCCGCCGCGGTGGACGTTCTCGGCCACGGGGAAGGAGGCCGTCTCGCCGCGGGCGGTGCGGGCGACGATGACGGAGACCTCCATGGTGAAGCGGACGAACGCCTCCAGGATCAGCTCGGCCGCGCCCCCGCCCACCGCGTCGAAGGCGGCGTCCGCGTCGTCGAGGGTGCGAATGACCGCCTGGCCCTTGCCGTCGTATCCCCAGCGCGCCGTCTTCAGCACGGCGGGGGCGCCGATCTCTGCCAGGGCGGCGTGAAGCTCCTCACGCGTGGCGACGGCGCGGTAGTCGGCCGTCGGAATCCCCAGCCGGCGGGCGGCGTCCTTCTCGCGGACGCGGTGCTGGGCGACCTCGAGGACGCCCGGGCCGGGGCGGACGGGGACGATCGTCTCCAGCTCGCGCATCGTCTCCACGTCGGCGTTCTCCCACTCCAGCGTCACCACGTCGGAGCGGCGGGCCAGCTCGCGGGCGGCGCCGGCGTCGTCGAGCTCGGCGCGGAGGTGCTCGTCGGCGACCTGGGCGGCGGGGGCGTCGGAGGCGGGGTCGAGGACGAGGACGCGGTACCCCATCCGCCGGGCCTCCAGCGCGAACATCCGCCCCAGCTGCCCGCCCCCCACGATCCCGATCGTCGCGCCGGGGAGGATCACGTCCCCGGCGCCGGCTTTCTCCGCCATCAGCGCGTCCCGTCCGCCGGGTCCGGGCGGAGGGCGTCCTCGGCCATCCGCTCCGCGTACGCCCTGAGCTTCTCGCGGATCGCGGCGTCGCGGCCGCCGAGGATGCGGGCGGCGAGGAGGCCGGCGTTGGCCGCGCCCGCCTTGCCGATGGCCACGGTGGCGACGGGGACGCCCTTCGGCATCTGGACGATGGAGAGGAGCGAGTCGAGTCCGCTCAAGCTCGACGAGAGGACGGGGACGCCGATGACGGGGAGGACGGTCTTGGCGGCCGTCATCCCCGGGAGGTGCGCCGCGCCGCCGGCCCCGGCGACGATGACCTCGATCCCGCGCCCCTCGGCCTCCTCGGCGTAGCGGAACATGCGGTCGGGGGTGCGGTGCGCCGAGACGACCTCCATCTCGTACGCGATCCCCAGCTCTTCCAGCACCCGCGCGGCCTCCTGCATGGTCTCGCGGTCGGAGCGGCTCCCCATGATGATCCCCACGCGCGGCTGGCTCACTTCCGTGCCTCGTCCTGTCTCGGTCGGTGTCTACTCTGTGAAACTCTGCTCGGCATACACACGAATCTAGGCCCGGCCCGGGGCGCCGCAATGCAAGGGGTGTCCACCGGGCCGCCGATCCCCGGACGGAGCGAGCTTCGGAATCGCTGGAGCGGAGCCGGATTGATCGATCCCGCGAGTCGTCCGGTTCGTTCGCCCGGAGGCTTGTTTCCATTTGGGAACACGCGTAGGTTACGCGGGGACGAGCCTTCGATTTTCCGTTCTCTCCAGGGCGCCGGCATGGACCTCCGCGACGTGCAGAAGCAGGTGGACGCGTACATCTCGCAGTTCAAGGAGGGGTACTTCCCGCCGCTGGTGAACCTGGCGCGGCTGACGGAGGAGGTGGGGGAGCTGGCCCGCGAGCTGAACCACCGCTACGGGCCGAAGAAGAAGAAGGCGGACGAGCCGGAGCAGGACGTGGCGCTGGAGCTGGCCGACATCGTCTTCGTCTGCGTCGTCCTCGCCAACCAGATGGAGATCGACCTCCAGGACGCCGTCGAGCGCACGCTGCGGAAGTACGAGGTGCGCGACGCGGACCGGTGGGAGCGGAAGTAAGAGGGGACAGGGGATAGGGAACAGGGGACAGCCGGCGGGCCCGGTGTGGGTCGGGCTGATTCGCGTTCCCCGGTTCTCGCGACCCGGTAATCGCGCCCCCAGTGCACCTTCTCGTGTCCGAAGCCCCGCGACCCCCGGCGTGAGGGCGGCGGTGGCGCGTCGAGCCGGGGTCTGCGCCGGAGAGGGCGTTCCCGCACTTCCGCACCTTCGTACCACCGCACTCACGCACTTTCGTCTCCCGCCGACATGAACCCCACCGTCTTCATCATCGACGACGACCCGGACCAGGTGGCGCTGGTGACGGCGCAGCTGGAGCGCGGGCGGCGCTTCGTCACCAAGGGCTTCACGCGGGTGGAGGAGGCGCTGGAGGAGATCCGCGCCGAGCCGCCCGACGCGGTGGTGTGCGACCTGGTGATGCCGAAGCTCGACGGGGTCGCCTTCACCCGACGCGTCCGCGAGACCCAGCCCACCCTCCCGGTCATCATCGTCACCGCGCGGGGGACGGAGGGCGACGCCGAGCGGGCGCTGGAGGCGGGCGCCAACGACTTCGTCACCAAGCCGGTCGAGCCGAAGCAGCTGGAGACGCGCATCCGCCGCGCGATGGACCAGGTCCCCGCGCAGGAGCTCCTCTCCTCGGTCACCCAGGCCAAGTTCGACCGCCACGGGATCGTCGGGACCCACCCGCTCATCCAGCAGGTCCGCGAGTTCGTCGACCAGGTGGGGTCGGTCCCCAACGTGACGGCGCTCCTCCTGGGCGAGTCGGGGACGGGGAAGAACATGGTGGCGCGCGCCATCCACGGGGCCAGCCCCCACGCGCACCAGCGCTTCGTGGAGGTCAACTGCGCGGCGCTCCCGGCCAACCTCCTGGAGGCGGAGCTCTTCGGCTACGAGAAGGGGGCCTTCACCGACGCCCGCCAGGCCAAGCGCGGGCTGGTGGAGGTGGCCGACGGGGGGACGCTCTTCCTCGACGAGATCGGCTCGCTCCCGCTGGAGCTCCAGGCCAAGCTCCTCACCTTCCTGGAGGGCCGCTCCTTCCGCCGCATCGGCTCCACCCGCGAGATGGCGGTGAGCGTCCGGGTGATCGCGGCCACCAACGTGGAGCTGGCGCAGGAGGTCCGCCGCGGCGCCTTCCGCGAGGACCTGTACTACCGGCTCAACGTGGCCTCCGTCGTCCTCCCGCCGCTGCGGGCCATCCGCTCCGACATCCCGGCCATCGCCCGGCACTTCGTGAAGCGGGCGGCCGAGTACTTCGCCAAGCCCGTCCCCGAGATCGAGCCGGCGAGCCAGGAGCGCCTCCAGCGCTACGACTGGCCGGGGAACGCCCGCGAGCTCCGCAACGTGGTGGAGCGCTCGATGATCTTCTCGCGCGGGCCCCTCCTCCACGTGGCCGAGCTGGAGCCGGCCACCCCCGCGGCGGCGCCGGCGCACGCGGTGGCCATTCCCCGCGGGCTCACCCTCGACGAGGTGGAGAAGCTCTACATCGAGGCCACGCTCAAGGAGCTGGGGGGGAGCGTGATCGCGGCGGCGCACCAGCTCGGCGTCTCGCGGAAGGTGCTCTGGCAGCGGCGGAAGCGGCACGGGATCTCGGGGCCGGCGTGACGGGGCGCGGCGACGACGAGGCCGCGCGCCTCCGGGCCGAGGCGGCGGCGCTCCGCGAGCGGGTGGAGGCGCTGGAGGGGCGGCTGGCCGAGACCGAGCGGGCGAGCGAGGAGAAGACCCGGATGGTGGGCCACGTCTCGCACGAGCTCCGCGCGCCGCTGGGCTCCATCCTGGGCTTCGCCTCCCTCCTCGCCGCCGAGCCCGAGATGGCGCCGGAGCGGCGGGAGGAGTACGTGGGGATCGTGCTCCGCAACGCGCGCCACCTCCTCCACGTCGTCAACGACATCCTCAACCTCTCCAAGGTGGAGGCGGGGACGCTGGAGGTGTCGCTCGCCCCCATCCGCGCGGGCGACCTGGCGGCGGCGGTGGCGGCGTCGCTGGAGCCGGTGGCGGCCGAGCGGGGGGTGACGCTGGCGGTCGACGACGGCGCCCGCCACCGGGCGCTGGCCGACGCGGGGCGCCTCCGGCAGGTGCTCCTGAACCTCCTCGACAACGCGATCAAGTACTCGCCCCCGGGCTCGCCGGTGGAGGTGCGCCTCCGGAGCGGGGGCGGGGAGGTGCGGATCGAGGTGGCCGACGCGGGGCCGGGGCTGCGGGAGGAAGACCAGGCGCGCCTCTTCCGCGAGTTCTCGCGGGTGAGCCACGCGGGGTTCCGCGTCCCCGGCGCGGGGCTGGGGCTGGCGCTGGCGAAGCGGCTCGCGGAGGCGATGGGGGGGCGGATCGGGGTCGAGTCGGCGCCGGGGCGGGGGAGCACCTTCTGGGTGGCGCTCCCCGCCGCG
>DATACF010000294.1:0-6618 GCA_036259235.1 Longimicrobium sp.
CCCCCCCCCCCCCCCCCCCACGCCGCTGCTCTTCGCCGCGGCCCTCGCGGGCTGCGAAGCGGGGGGCGAAACCGTCGTCATCGGCACGGCCGGTCCGTTCCAGGAGGGCTACGCCACCATGGTGCGGCGGGCCGTCGAGATGGCCGTCGACGAGGTCAACGCCCAGGGCGGCGCCGGCGGGCGGCGCCTCTCCGTCCTCGCCCGCGACGACGAGGGGAACGGCGTAAAGGCCGGCGCCGTGGCCCGCGAGTTCGTCGAGAACGCCGCGGTCGTCGGCGTCGTCGGCCACGCCAACTCCGGCGGGATGGTGGGCGCGGCCGCCGAGTACGACGGCGAGCTGGCGGCCGTCGTCCCCAGCGCCACCTCCCCCGAGATCACCGGGATCTCGCCCTGGGTCTTCCGCGTCACCGTCAACGACTCGGTCAACGGCGCCAACCTGGCCCGCTTCGCCGGGGAGATGGGGAAGAAGCGCGTCGTCGTCCTCTACGACAACAACGTCTACGGGCGCGACCTCGCCCGCGCCTTCCTCGCCGGCTACGCCGGGACCCCGGTCGCCGTCGACCCGATCGCCGACGACGGGAGCAAGATCGAGCCGATCGTCTCCTATTACCGGCAGGTCGCCCCCGACCTGATCTTCGTCGCCGGCACCGAGAGCTCGGGACGGGCCCTCCTCGCCGAGGCGCGCCGCCAGGGCTTCGCGCCGCAGTGGCTGGCGGGCGACGGGTGGACCGGCCTCGCCGCCGACACCGCCATCGCCGAGGGCGTCATGGTGGCCGTCCCCGTCTGGCTCGCCGAGACCGAGGCGGGGCGCCGCTTCGCCGAGGCCTTCGAGCGGCGCTACGGCGTCACCCCCGACGCCAACGCCGCCATGGCCTACGACGCCACCCGCCTCCTGGCCGAGGCCGTCCGCGAGGTCGGCGCCGACCGGGGCGCCGTCCGCGACTACCTCGCCCGGGTCAAGGGGACGCGCGCCTTCCGCGGCGTCACCGGCGAGATCCGCTTCCGCCCCGACGGCGACCCCGAGCGGGCGGGCTTCGTGATGACGCAGGTCCGCAACGGGACCCTTCACCCCGTGGGAGGGGCGTAATGAGCCAGGTCGTCTCGCGCGCGCCGATCCGCACCCGCCTCCTGGCGGGGTTCGGCGCGCTGATGGTGCTGCTGGCCGCGGCCGGGATCGTGGGGTGGCGCTCGATGAACGCCCTCTCGAACGGGATCCGCGCCTCCATGCACGGCGTCGAGCAGGACGCCCGCCTCTCCACCGCGCTGGCCACCGACGTGGCCCGCGAGGTGGCGGTGGCCGCCCGCTTCATCGGGGGGGCCGACCCCGCCGCCGTGGCCTCCTTCGACTCGCTCCGGTGGCAGACGCACGCCACCCACCGCGCCCTCCGCCGCCGCGAGGCCAACGCCGCCGACAAGCTCAAGCTGGTGGGGATCGACCAGGCGCTCTCGGAGGCCGAGAACCGCTACGTCCTCGCCCGCCGCCTCACCGAGCTGGGGCGCCCCGCCGAGGCCCGCGCCCAGGCCGACAGCGCCCACGCCATCGAGGCCGCCATGATCGGCGACCTCCAGACGCTGGGCGACGAGAAGGCCCACCGCCTGGCCCAGTCGGCCGCGGCGCTGGAGGAGGCCGCGGGCGACCGCGCCTTCTGGCTGGTGGCGCTCCTGCTGGGGGCGCTGGCCGTGGCCGCCGGCGTCGTCGTCTGGGTCGTCCGCTCCATCTCGGCCCCCCTCGACCAGCTCGCCGCCCACGCCGAGCGCCTGAGCGAGGGCGACCTCACCGCCCGGAGCAGCGGCCGCCACCCGGGCGAGCTGGGGCTCCTGGCCGTGGCGATGAACCGGACCAGCGAGTCGCTCTCGCGGATCGGCGCGGGGGCGGCCACGGCGGCCGACTCCATCACCCGCTCGGCCGACGACCTCTCCACGATCTCGCACCAGCTCGCCGCCGCCGTGGGCGAGGTGACCCGCTCGATGGCGCACGTCTCCGAGGGCGCCGCCGGCCAGGTCGACCAGCTCCGCCGCGTCGACGAGACGCTGCGGGTGATGCTCCAGCGCGCCCAGCGCGTCGTCGCCGAGGTGCGCCAGGTGTCGGGGCTCGCCGCCGAGATCGAGGCGGTGGCCCGAGACCGCCGCGCCGAGACCGCCCGCACCGTCGAGACCCTCCTGAAGGTGAAGGGGACCGTCCTGGAGGCCGCCGCCGAGACGCGGGCCCTCCACGACGCGGTGGCCGACGTCCGCTCCTTCGTGGCGACGGTCAACCAGATCGCCGAGCAGACCAACCTCCTGGGGCTCAACGCCGCCATCGAGGCCGCCCGCGCCGGGGCCGAGGGGCACGGCTTCGCGGTCGTCGCCGACGAGGTGCGGAAGCTGGCCGGGCAGGCGCGCGCCGGGGCCGAGCGCTCGGCCGCCATCACCCGCACCATCACCGACCGCGTCGAGCGGACCGCCCGCGCCATGCAGGCCGGGGCCGAGCACGTCGACGAGATCGAGCGGGTGAGCCACGAGATCGACGTGGCGCTCCGCACCATCCTGGAGGCCGCCGAGCGGACCCGCGTGGCCGCCGAGAGCGTCACCGCCGAGGCCGACGCCAACGCCGCCGCCGCCGTCGACGCGGCCGGCGGGCTGGCGGCCGTCGCCGAGACCGCCGAGGTGCACGCCGCCACCGCCGAGCAGGTCCGCGCCGCCACCGTCGAGCAGGAGGCCGCCTGCGCGCTGGTGACCGACGCCACCCACCGCCTCACCGGGAGCGCGGGGGAGCTCCGCGAGCTGGTGGGGAACCTCCGCGTGGGCGAGCACCCGGCCCCCGCGCCGGCGGCGCCCGCCTCGCCGTGGGACGGGCCCCAGGAGCCCTCGGCCGACGAGCTCCTGGAGCGCGCCGGGGTGCGCCGCGCCCGCGTCGCGGCGGGCGTCGGCTGACGGCGGGCGCCGGTCCCACTTCGTCGCGGGGCGGAACAAAACCGGCCGCGCCGAAGCGGGGGCGGCGCCAAGGCTTTACGGGCGCGGGAAGGTGGTGTAGAATGTACCGGTCTTCTCCCCGCGCCTTCGCGACACCCACCTTCCTCACCCCAGGAGCAGCATGCGTCCCCTCTTTCGTCTGGCGGCCTTCGCGGCCGTGGCCGCCGTGTTGGCGGCGTGCGACCTCTTCACCGACGTGGACGAGGAGCGCTTCGTGGGCGTCGTGCGGTACAACAACCGCGCGGACAGCGTGATCACCGCCGCCGACACGGTCATCCGCGGCGTCGCCTTCAACGTCACCGTCCGCACCTACCACGAGGGGTGCAGCCAGCGCGCCGGGGCCGAAGTGACGTACGAGGGCCAGAACGTGACGATCACCCCGTACGACAAGCGTCCGACCGGGAACATCGTCTGCCCCGGCTTCGACCCGGCCACCCGCCGCCTCGACCGGGTCGTCACCCTGCGCCTCGACGCGGCCGGGAAGGCGTACCTCCGCGTCAACGGCCGCGCCGTCGACTCCGCGGGGAACGACACCGGCGAGGCCACCATCGTCGACTCGGTCTTCGTCCGCTCGCCGGCCGCCTGACGCCGGTCCGCCCAGGCGTGGGCCCCGCCGCCCCTCCCGTTCCGCGCGGGAGGGGCGGCTTCGTTTTTGAGCCACAGAACTGCATGGCCTCACACAGAGGGCACAGAGGACACAGAGGGGTTCTCTGCGTCCCCTGTGTCCCCTGTGAGAGGCCAGAGCCGTAAAAAGACATGGGGGTGAAGGTGTCCGGAGTGATAGAATGAAGGCGGCGACTGGCCGGGATGGCCGTAGCGCGCTACTCTCCTGGCTCCGCGCCGACACTTTCGGCCCCGGACGCGGGTAGAAGGCCGGTCCGACCGCTCCGGGGTCCCCCAGAACCGAACGCCATGACGCCCGCTGCCCGCGCCGCCGCCCTCGCGCTCTCCCTCCTCGCCGCCGCCGCTCCGGCCGCCGCGCAGGAGCGGCGCACCGACTACGAGATCGCCTTCCCCAACGCCGCCCGCCACGAGGCGGAAGTGGCGGCCGTCTTCCGCGGCGTCCCCGCGGGGCGGGCGCTGGAGGTGCGGATGAGCCGCTCCTCGCCCGGCCGCTACGCCCTCCACGAGTTCGCCAAGAACGTCTACGGGGTGAAGGCCTTCGACGGCCAGGGCCGCCCCCTCGCCGTCACCCGCCCCGACCCGTACGGGTGGACGGTGGCCGGGCACGACGGGACGGTGCGCTTCACCTACACCGTCTACGGCGACCGCGCCGACGGCACCTACGCCGCCTTCGACGCCAGCCACGCCCACATCAACGCCCCCGCCGTCTTCGCCTGGGCGCGCGGGCTCGAGGGGGCCCCGGTGCGCGTGGCCTTCCGCGCGCCCGCCGGGTGGCGGGTGGCGACGCAGCTGGAGCCCACCGCCGACCCCCTGGTCTTCGCCGCGCCCAACCTCCAGTACTTCCTCGACTCCCCCGCCGAGGTGTCGCCGCACACCGTGCGGACGTGGGAGGTCGCGGACGCGGGCGGGCGGAAGTCCACGATCCGCCTCGCCCTCCACCACGCGGGGACGGAGGCGCAGGCCGACTCCTTCGCCGCGCTGGCGAAGCGCGTCGTGGCCGAGCAGGTGGCCATGTGGGGCGAGGCGCCGGGGTTCGACTTCGGCACCTACACCTTCCTCGCCGACTACCTCCCCTGGGTGAACGGCGACGGGATGGAGCACCGCAACTCGACGGTCCTCTCCAGCACCCGCGGGCTGGGGACGCGCGCCGAGGTGCTGGGGAACCTGGGGACGCTCTCGCACGAGTTCTTCCACGCCTGGAACGTCGAGCGGCTCCGGCCCGCGTCGCTGGAGCCCTTCGACTTCGAGCGCGCCAACATGTCCGGCGAGCTGTGGCTGGCCGAGGGGTTCACCTCGTACTACGACGACCTCTTCCTCCGCCGCGCAGGCATCGTCTCCGACGCCGAGTACGCCGAGTCGCTCGCCGGGACCCTCTCGCAGGTGATCTCCGCCCCCGGCCGGCGCTTCTTCTCGGCGGTGGAGATGAGCATGCAGGCCCCCTTCGTCGACGCCGCCGCCTCCATCGACCCCCAGAACCGGGGGAACACCTACCTCTCGTACTACACCTGGGGGGCGGGGATCGGAGCCGCGCTCGACCTGACGCTCCGCGCGCGCTTTCCGGGGAAGTCGCTCGACGACTACATGCGCGCCCTCTGGCGCGACTTCGGCCGCCACCAGACGGCGGCGCTCGCCCCCGCGCGCCCCTACACCCTCGCCGATCTCCGCCGCGTCCTGGGCGAGGTCACCGGCGACCCGCGCTTCGCGAACGACTTCTTCGACCGCTACGTCGAGGGGCGCGAGGTGGTCGACTACGCGGAGCTCCTCGCCGCGGCCGGGTTCCTGCTGCGGAAGGCCGATCCGGGGCGGCCGTGGCTGGGCGCCCCCGTCGGCGACGAGGACGGCGCGCCGACGGTCCTGGGCCCCTCCGCCTTCGGGGGCTCCTTCTACGGCGCGGGAATCGACCGGCTCGACCGGATCCACGCCGTCGACGGCGTCCCCACCCCCACCGCCGACTCGCTCTGGGCGCTGGTGGTGCGCCGCAGGGCCGGCGACGTGGTGCGGATGGAGGTCGAGGGGCGGGGGACGCGGCGCACGGTGGCGGTCACCCTCGCCGAGGCGCCGGGGATGGAGCTCGTGCCGTACGAGGCGGCCGGGCGCGAGGTGACGGCGGCCATGCGCGCCTTCCGGGCGGCGTGGCTGGGATCGAGAACGCGGGAGCGCGAGTGATGCGGCGGGGTCTCTGGAAGGCGGGGGCGATGACCATCCTGCTGACGGCGGCGCTCCTGGGCGCCTGCGACGGCGGCGGCGACGGCGGCGACGAGGCCCGGGCGGCCCCGGCCCCCGCGCCCGTCGTCCCCGTGCGGACGGTGCGGAGCTATCCGCACGACCCCGAGGCGTACACGCAGGGGCTCCTCTTCCACGAGGGGCGGCTGTACGAGAGCACGGGGCGCTACGGCCAGTCGTCCCTGCGCGAGGTGGCGCTGGAGACGGGCGAGGTGCTGCGGAAGGTCGACCTCCCCCAGCAGTACTTCGCCGAGGGGCTGACCCTCCTCGACGGGCGCCTCTACCAGCTCACCTGGCAGCAGGGGATGGGGTTCGTCTACGGCCTGGACGACTTCCGGCAGACCGGGACCTTCGCCTACGACGGCGAGGGGTGGGGGCTGGCCACCGACGGGCGGCAGCTCGTCCTCAGCGACGGCTCCAACCGGCTCCGCTTCATCGACCCCGCCACCTCGCAGGTCGAGCGGACCCTCGAGGTGATGGACGGGCCCGACTACGTCCACCAGCTCAACGAGCTCGAGTGGGTGCGGGGCGAGGTGTGGGCCAACGTCTGGCACTCGTCGCGGATCGCGCGGATCAATCCACAGACCGGGCGGGTGGTGGGGTGGCTCGACCTCTCCGGGGTCCTCCCCTCGCAGCCGCTCGCCGACCCCGAGGCGGTCCTCAACGGGATCGCCTACGACGCGGCGGCCGACCGGATCTACGTGACCGGGAAGCTCTGGCCGACGATCTTCGAGATCGACGTCCCGGGGCTGATCGGCGGGGGGGCGCGGCCGGCTTCGGGCGCGGTGGCGGAGGGCGCGCGGGCGCCGTCCGCGGGCG
>DATACF010000295.1:0-2352 GCA_036259235.1 Longimicrobium sp.
GCCCCGGGATGGACAGCAAGAAGATGACCGTGACCAGGACGGCCGAGACCACGCACCACTGGCACCAGGCGCGGATCCAGAACGCCTCGGCCCAGGTCAGGTACCCCGAGAACGCCACCCCCACCGCCGACATGGCGAAGAGCGAGAGCGCCACCCACCGCGCGTTGACGAAGCGCGGCTGGATGCCCAGGAGCGAGACGACGAACATCGTGACGTAGGCGCCGAACCCCCAGTACGCCACCGGGAGCCCCAGGAAGTCGGCCCACGGCGAGTTCTGCACCCGGTCGCACGAGCCGATCTGGCAGGTGAGCGTCCCGATGACGCCCAGCTTGAAGAGCGACAGGTACCCCGCCAGGAAGACGCCGCAGAGCGAGAGGACCGTGATCGCCATCCGGGAGAGCGGCGGCGCGGCCTCGTCGGGGGCCGCGTCGTCCGCCGGCCGCGCGCCGGAGAGCGCCTCGGTGCTCACGGGGCGCCGGCGGCGGGCGCCTCGGCGACCGGCGCGTCGCCGAAGGCCTGCGGGGCGATCCGGCGGACCTGGGCCTCGAACTCGGAGTACGAGCCGGGAAGGTCGGTGATCCGCTGGCCGTTGACGAAGATGGTGGGCGTCCCCTGGACCCCCAGCGTCTCGCCGAGCTTGCGGGTCTCGGAGACTTCCTTGGCGTACTTGTCGGACGCCAGGCACTGCTCGAAGGCGCCGTCGTCGACCCCCGCGGTCTCGGCGTACTCGGAGAACTTCTCGGCGGCGTCGCCGATGTTCTTGGCGTAGCTCCAGTCGCGCTGGCGGGCGAAGAGCGCGTCGTGGAACTCCCAGAACTTGTTCTGCTCGTTGGCGCATCTCCCGGCGCGGGCGGCCAGGAAGGCGTACTGGTGCGTGCCGCCGAGGGGGAAGTCGTAGAAGACGTAGCGGGCCTTCCCCGTGTCCACCAGCCGCTCCTTGATGACCGGCTCGATGAAGGTGGCCCACTGCCCGCAGGCGGGGCACTGGTAGTCGGCGAACTCGTAGATGGCGATGGGGGCGTCGGAGCGCCCCACCGAGATCCCGGGGACCCGCTGGAGCTGCTCGGGGGTCAGCGTCACGGGGACGAAGTCGCTGGCGCCCGCGGCCTTCGCGGGCTTCAGCTGGGTCGCCACGAGGCCGATGCCGGCGAGGGCGACGGCGCCCAGGATCAGGTACAGGGGCGTGGCGGACGAGCGCCGCTTCTCGGCGGACACGGGACGAGGCACGGAACTTCCTCCGGTGGAGGGGGTCGCTGGATG
Organism: Longimicrobium sp.; assembly: GCA_036259235.1. Taxonomy (GTDB): domain Bacteria; phylum Gemmatimonadota; class Gemmatimonadetes; order Longimicrobiales; family Longimicrobiaceae; genus Longimicrobium. The sequence continues at coordinate 1,261 of DATACF010000295.1, forward strand.
GAACGGAATTCGGTGCGTGCGCGGTGGAACAAGGTAACCGGCCCCCGCCGCTCCGGGCAACCCGCCCGGCGCCCCAAACGACGCGGGGAGCGGGGCTTGCACCGGCCGCAGACCCAACTTTAAGGCTTTCCTAACCTATGGACATTCGGCTCGTACGCGGACGCAACCACCGGGTGTGGCTCTGGATCGGGGGGCTGGTGGGGCTCTCGCTGGTCCTCCTGGGCGGCGCCATGCTCTTCGGCGACGCCACCGAGGGGCGCGCCACGCAGGTGGGGGCGGACGCCAACTTCGGCGCCGAGCGGGCGCCGGTGGTCCCGGTGGTGACCGAGGAGTTCGGCGAGGTGCGCGAGCTCGAGGACCGCGAGCTGGGGCGCGTCCTCCACCTGAGCGGGTGGGCCGAGAGCCCGGCGCGGGCCAACGCGCTCTGGGTGCGCTCGGCCGACGGCCGGCGGATCCTGGTGCGCTTCGAGCCCGACCCGCCCGAGGGGGCGCTCCGGCGCTTCACGCCGGGGGCGGGGGTGAGCGTGAGCGGGTACCTCACCAAGATCTCGCGGGTGGAGTTCGACGTCTGGATGGACACGCTGGGGGTGCGGCTCCCGCGCCCCAAGCCGGGGGTCAAGTTCGGCGACCTCCCGGACAGCAACTTCGCGCGGGTGGACTCGCTCTTCGTCAAGGACTACTACATCTCCGTCCGCCCCGAGGGGATCCAGGCCTCGCGCCCGGCCCCGCCCCCCGCGCCCGCCGCCGCCCCCGCGACGGGGGTGCGCCCGGCCGCGCCGCGGAGGGACACCGCCGCGGCCCCCGCTCCGGCGCTGGCGCCCGCCGAGCCCGTGCAGGCGGGGACGGACACGGGCGCGGCGAACGCGCCGAACGACACGCTGCGGCTGTGAACTGGACGCCCGACGCCTACGACCGCCTGGAGCGCGCCATCGCCGAGCGGAGCCGGGTGCAGCTGTGGCGGAAGGGGAGCCCGCTGGTGCTGGTGCCGGAGCGGATCCGCCTCGACTTCGGCACCGAGGTGCTGACGGTGCGCCTGGCGGCGGGGGAGCGGATGGAGTTTCCGCTGGAGGAGGTGGACCGGTTCGTGGTGCT
>DATACF010000296.1:0-6644 GCA_036259235.1 Longimicrobium sp.
CGAGGCGGCCGGCGGGGCCCGCTCCCGATCCGGACGGAGCCGGCGCGCCGCGGTCGGTCGGGCGCGAGGCCGGGGGCTCGGGCGCGGGGCGTCCGCCGCCGCCGTTCCCACGGCCGCCGCCGCCCTCGCCACCGCCGCCACCGCCGAGGGCGGCGAGGACGTCCTCCAGGGCGACCGTGCTCTCCAGGTACGCGAAGCGGAGGAGGAGGAGCTCGATGAGGATCCGCTGCTCGCCGCTCTTGCGGAAGCGGCCGTCGGCGTCGAGCTCGGCCACCTGCGAGAGCATCCGGAGGAGGTCGCCGGGGGCGAAGCGGCCGGCCATCTCCGCCACCGCCCCGCGCAGGTCCGGCCGCACCGCCTCGGGGTCGCCGCCGCCCAGGCGGACGATGAGGAGCGCGCGGATGAAGTCGGCGAGGCCGCGGTAGAACTCGGTGAGGTCGTACCCCTCGTCGAGAAGGCGGGCCACGAAGCGGAAGACGTCGGCCTGCCGCCGGTCGGCCAGGATCTCGAAGAGCTCCAGGAAGACCTCCGTCCCCACCAGCCCCAGCACCCGCCGCACGTCGTCGGCCGTCGGCGTCCCCTCGGTGAACGAGAGGACCTGGTCGAGGAGCGAGAGGCCGTCGCGCATCCCCCCGTCGGCCTTCTGGGCGATGGGGAGGAGGACGTCGTCGCCCGCCACGATCCCCTCGGCGGCCAGGACGGTGCGGAGCCGCTCGACCAGCCCCTCCAGCGAGATCCGGTGGAAGTCGAAGCGCTGGCAGCGCGAGAGGATGGGCGGCGCGGCCTGCTGGATCTTCTGCGGCTCGGTGGTGGCGAAGACGAAGATGACGCGCGGGGGCGGCTCCTCCAGGATCTTGAGGAGCGCGTTCCACGCCTCGCGCGTGAGCATGTGCGCCTCGTCGATGATGTAGACCTTGAAGCGGTCTTCCTCGCTCGGCGCGTACATGGCCCGCTCGCGCAGCTCGCGCGCGTCGTCGACGCCGCGGTTGCTGGCCGCGTCGATCTCGACGACGTCGAGCGAGGTCTTCCCCGACCAGATACGCTCGCAGGAGTCGCACACCCCGCACGGCTCGCCGTCCTCGCCGCGGTTGGGGCAGTTCAGCGCCATCGCCAGCACGCGGGCCAGCGTCGTCTTCCCCACCCCGCGCGGCCCGCAGAAGAGGTACGCGTGCGCCACGCGGTTCCGCTGCACGGCCGAGCGGAGCGTCTCGGAGACGTGCTCCTGCGTGGCGACCTCGCGGAAGCGCTTGGGTCGGTAGGTGCGGGCGAGTGCGGTGCGCGACAAGGGACCTGCTCGGGCTCTGGGGTGACTCGGCTGGACCGAACCGGGAAATATAGCCTCGCCCGGAAGCCCGCTCAACGGACGCGCTCCGGGCGGTGTAATCGCCAGCGATTCATACACTTGAGCCGGAGCGGGGATCGTGACGGCGGCGTCCGCGCGCTCCCCGGCGCCCCTCCGTCCACCTTCCGGACGCGCGACGGGGCGGCATGCCCGAAGGCACGCCGCCCGGGTTTCGTTCACGCGGATCGGCTCACCCGGCCAGTCGAGCGCGATTCCGCCGGATCAGACGCGCTTCGTCGCCATCGGCCCGGCCAGTCTTCAGCGCGATCACCGGCTCGGCGTCCGCACTCTCGTCGTCGTGCTCGGCCAGGAGCGAATCGACCGGCACGCCGAGCGCGCCCGCGATCCGGGCGAGCGTTTCCAGCCGCGGGTTCGCGTCCCCACGCTCGATCTCCGCGATCCGCGGCTGCCGCATACCGGCGACTTCGGCGAGCTCCTGCTGCGTGAGCCCCCTGGCCGCGCGCAAACGGGCGACGTTGGCGGCCAGCGTCACCTTGGGAGCCTCGACCTCCCAGCGTTCCCGGAACCCCGGGTTCGCGCTCAACCGCTCCAGCACGTCCCGCGTCCGGATCGGCTCACGAATGCTCATCGATCACTTCCTTTCCTGCTGGCGGAGCCACTCCTGTCGCCGTCGCTCCGCGCGCTCGATTTCCGCGTCGCCCACCGCGTGCTTCTTCGCCCGGCTGTTCGCGACGCAGCTCGTCAGCACGACGATTCGCCCCGGGTTGCCGGGGATCGAGAAGAATAGGACGCGGTACGCCGGGCCGGTGCCCAGGACCCGCAGCTCCCATATCTCACCGCGAAGGCGCTCGATGTCCTCCGCCTGTGCGGAGAGGCTCCATCCCTTCCGCTCGAACAGTGCGATCCGCTTGAGGATCCGGATCTGCTCGTTCGGCGGAAGCGCCTCCATCTCGTCCAGGACAGTCCCGGTGAAGACGGCTTCGACCCTGTCGCTGTCCCTCACGCTGACACCCGCCGAACGCCTGCCACTCCACAACAGTAATACGTCATAGCGTATACCGGAAGAGAAAGCCGGAAGAGAAAAGGAAGCTCTGCGGTGGATACTCGCTCACATCCGCCAGGCGTCCTCGACGTGGTCGACGACGGGCGCCTGGCCGGCGGGGACGAGGACGGAGACGGCGTCGAAGCGGTAGACGTCGCCGCCCTGGCCGAAGCGGTCGATCCAGGCGGCGGCCACCTGCTGGATCTCGCGGCGCTTCTTCCAGGTGACCGACTCCAGCGGGTGGCCGTAGCCGAGGCCGGAGCGCGTCTTGACCTCCACGAACGCGACGACCTCGCCGCGGCGCGCGACGAGGTCGATCTCCTTCCGCCCCATGCGGAAGTTGCGGTGCGTCACCGTCCAGCCGGCGCGCGCCAGGTGCTCGGCGGCGAGCTGCTCGCCGCGGTCGCCCAGGGGCTTGTTCGCCACGCGGTCCCGGCCGGCGAGAGGGTCAGACGCTCACTTCGCGGAGCGACGGCGCCAGCGAGCTCCCGATGGCCTCGGCGATGGAGCCGATCTGCGCCATCAGCTCCTCGAACTGGTCGGGGTAGAGCGACTGGGCGCCGTCGGACATGGCCCGCTCGGGGTCGGGGTGCACCTCCACCATCAGCCCGTCGGCCCCGGCGGCCACCGCGGCGCGCGCCATGGGGATCACCTTGGCCCGCAGCCCCGTCCCGTGGGAGGGGTCGGCGATGATCGGGAGGTGCGAGAGCGACTTGACCACCGGGATGGCGGTGAGGTCGAGGAGGTTGCGGGTGTGCGTGTCGAAGCCCCGCACCCCGCGCTCGCAGAGGATCACCTTCTCGTTCCCCTCGGCGAGGACGTACTCGGCCGAGAGGAGGAGGTCCTTGACGGTGGCCGCCATCCCGCGCTTCAGCAGGATCGGCTTCCCCGTGCGGCCGGCGCGGCGGAGGAGCGAGAAGTTCTGCATGTTGCGCGCGCCGATCTGGATGATGTCGGCGTACTCGGCCACCAGGTCGAGGCTCTCGGGGTCGATGGCCTCGGTGACGATCGCCATCCCCGTCTCCTCGCGCGCCTGGGCCAGGAGGCGGAGGCCCGCCTCGCCCATCCCCTGGAACGAGTACGGCGAGGTGCGCGGCTTGAAGGCGCCGCCGCGGAGGATGGTGGCCCCCGCGTCGCGGAGCCGGCGGGCCACGCCCACGATCTGCGCCTCCGACTCGACCGAGCAGGGCCCGGCCATCACCACCACCTCGCCCGCGCCGATGCGGGTGCCGTTGGCGAGCTCGACGATCGTCGGCTCCGGCCGCCACTCGCGCGAGACCTGCTTGTACGGCTGCGAGACGTGGATGACCTCCAGGACGCCGTTCAGCGACTCCAGGCGGTCGGCGTTGACCTTCCCGTCGTTGCCGATCAGCCCCACGGCGGTGCGCTGCCGCCCCGGGATCGGGCGCGCCTCGTAGCCCATCTCCGTTATCGTCCGGACGACCGCCTCGACCTGGTCGGGAGTCGCGTCGTGTCTCATCACCACCAGCATGGGACCCTGCGGTTGTTTGGGTGTGCGGGGACTTCCCCGTCCGTAAACGAAATGTAATCTGCCGCGGGCGCCCTCGTCTACGGCGCCTACGGGGGTTTTCCGAAAGGAGATACGGAGGACGGGAGGGAGGCGCCGCCCGGGTGCGGCGCTACTCCAGCCCGTAGTCCTGGATCTTGTACGAGAGGGCGCGGACCGAGAGGTCGAGGAGCTCGGCGGCGCGGGTGCGGTTCCCGTTGGAGCGCTCCAGCGCGCGGGCGATCAGCGTCCGCTCCAGCGCCGGGAGGCGGCGCTTGACCGAGAGGTCGCCGTCGTCGTCGCGGACCTCGAAGAGGTGCTTCCCCGTGCGGACGTGCGGGGGGAGGTGGTCCTCGGTCATCGGCCCCCCCGAGAGGATCAGCGCCCGCTCCACCACGTTCTCCAGCTCGCGGACGTTCCCCGGCCAGGAGTACCCGGCCAGCACCGGGACGAGCGAGCGCGGGAGCCCCGGCGCGTCGATCCGGAGGCGCTCGGCGTGGCGGCGGAGGAAGTGCTCGGCCAGGAGGGGGATGTCCTCGGGGCGCGAGCGCAGCGGCGGGATGTGGATCTGGACGACGTTGATCCGATAGAAGAGGTCGTCGCGGAAGCGCCCCCCCTTGACCTCCTCGATGAGGTCGCGCGCCGTGGCCGCCAGCACCCGCACGTCCACCGCCCGCTCGCCGCTCCCGCCCACCCGGCGCACGGTGCGCTCCTGGAGGACGCGGAGGAGCTTGACCTGGAGGGGCATCCCCAGCTCGCCGATCTCGTCGAGGAAGAGCGTCCCCCCGTCGGCCTCCTCGAAGAGCCCCTCGCGGGCGCGGTCGGCGCCGGTGAAGGCCCCCTTCTCGTGCCCGAAGAGCTCGCTCTCCAGGAGGTTCTCGGGGATGGCGCCGCAGTTGACGGCCACGAAGGGCTTGTCCTTCCGCGGCGACGCCCGGTGGATGGCCCGCGCGATGGCCTCCTTCCCGCTCCCGCTCTCGCCGGTCAGGAGCACCGTCGAGGGGAAGGGCGCCACCCGGGCGGCGAGGTCGAGGACCTCGCGCATCGCCCCCGAGGCGCCGACCACCTCCTCGAAGCCGCCGACCTCCCCCACCTCCTTCTTCAGCCGCGCCACCTCGCGCCGGAGCTGCTCGCGCTCCTCGGCCTTGCGGAGGGTGAGCAGCACCTCGTCGGCGTTGAAGGGCTTGGAGATGTAGTCGTACGCCCCCCGGCGCATCGCCTCCACGGCGGTGTCGAGGGTCCCGTAGGCGCTCATCATCACCACCAGCGCGGTGCCGCCGGCGTCGTGGTAGCGCTCCAGGAACTCCAGCCCCCCCATCCGCGGCATCCGGATGTCGCAGAGGATCAGGTCGGGGGGGTCGGCCAGCGCGGCGCGCAAGCCCGCCTCCCCGTCGTCGGCCACGGCGACGTGGTACCCCTCGTCGCGGAGGATGAGGAGGAGGGTGTGGCGGAGCCCCGCCTCGTCGTCGATGACCAGGACCCGGCGTTCGCTCACGTTTCGGCGTGGTGGGCGGGGAGGGAGAGCGTGAAGACGGCGCCCCCCCCGCTGGCGGAGGAGGCCTCGATGCGGCCCCCGAAGTCTGCCACCGTGGCGGCGACGATGGCAAGCCCCAGCCCCGTCCCCTCCCCCGGGGCGCGGGTGGTGAAGAAGGGGTCGAAGACGGCGTCGATGTGCTCCGGGACGATCCCCGGCCCGGTGTCGGCGACGACGACGCGGACGATCTCGGTCCCCGGCTCGATCGGCGTCTCGCGCGCCGAGGCGTACCGCGGGCGGCGGAGGTGCGCATAGCTCACCCCCGGCGGGTCGCCGGCGCGGCGGGCGGGGATCGGGCGGTCGGGGTGGTAGACGTCGGCCGCGGTGGTGACGGTCAGCCGGCCCTCGCCCCCCATGGCCAGGCGGGCGTTCTCGACGAGGTTGACGAAGACCTGGTCGAGGAGGTGCGGCTCGGCCCACACCGGCGGGGCGTCGGGGTCGAGGCGGACGGCGACCTCGACGCCGTCCAGCTTCCCCTGGTCGCGGAGGAAGTCGAGGACGCGCGTCACCGAGGCGTTGACGTCGACGGTCTCGCGGTGGGCCGGGGTGGGGCGCGAGTAGTCGAGGAGGCGGCGGACGATGGTGTCGATCCGCCGCGCCTCGCGCTCCAGCCCGTCGAGGAGCTCGGGGTCGCCGCCGCGCTTGCGGAGGACGGCGGCGTAGCCGAGGACGGCCCCCAGCGGGTTCCCCACCTCGTGGGCGATCCCCGCCGAGAGGCGCCCCACCGAGGCCAGCTTCTCGGCCTGGACGAGGTCGCGCTGGGTGGCCAGGAGGAGGCGGTTGGTGTCGTCGAGGGAGGCGACGTTGGCGGCGAGCGTCCGCTGGTTGGCCAGGAGCTGCTCGGTCATCCGGTTGAGCGCCGCGTTGAGCGCGGCGACCTCGCGCGTCTCGCCGGCGGGGGCGCGGCGGCCGTAGTCGCCCCCCGCGATGGCCTCGGCGGCGTCGACGGTCTCGCCCAGGGGGCCGATCACCAGGCGGTCGACGAGGTAGCGCCCCAGGAGGACGAAGACGAGGACGTCGACGGCCAGGAGCCCGGCCAGGACGGGGGTGGAGCCGCGCCCCGCCAGGCGGAGGACGGTGGCCGTCCACAGCGCCAGGAGGAGCGCCGCGAAGGCCAGGAACGTGAGGTTGAAGAGGAGCTCCGCACGCAGGGAGCCCCGGCGCGGGCCGGGGCTCCCGGTGGAAGGCGTGTCTCGCGCGTGCAAGCGATGGACGGGTGGGAGGAAACGCGCCGGGGCTCCCTGCGTGCGGAGCTCCT
>DATACF010000297.1:0-4074 GCA_036259235.1 Longimicrobium sp.
GCCGGGGGCGCCCGCGCCGCAGGTGGTGGTGGCGGGGCCGCCCCCGCTGACGCCGGAGCAGGCGGCGGACAAGCGCCGGATGCAGGCGCGGGCGCGGGGGGCCAGCCAGGAGGCGACCTCCGCCGCGGCGGCGGAGCGGATGGAGGCCTGGGCGATGGTGCGGGTGATCGACCCTACCGACGTCGAGGCGCAGATGAAGTACGAGGAGGCGCGCGGCGACCTGGAGCGGGCCCGCGTGCAGGAGGCGGCCCAGAAGCAGGCGCAGGACGCCGAGGCCAAGACGCGCGAGGCCCAGGCCGCCCAGCGCCGCGAGCAGCTCCAGATCGCCGAGCAGGCCCTCTTCGCGCGCGACCTGGGGACGGCCGAGCGGGTCGTCACCGGCGTCCTGGCCCAGTCGCCCGACGACCCCCGGGCGCTCTCGCTCCGCGACGCCATCCGCCAGGCGCACGACGCGCGGCGCTTCACCCGGCGGATGATGATGGCGGCCGGGGCCATGCTGGCGCTGGCGGTCGGCATCATCGTCCTGGTGCGGCGCCTCTCGCCGAAGCCGGGGGGCGGGGGCGAGGCGGCGGCGGCGGGGCGGGCGGTGGTGAAGGTGGTCGACGGGGTGGGGCGCGGGCGGCTGATGCCGGTGGAGAAGGAGATCTTCCGCATCGGCGCCGCCGACGGCGAGCGCCCCGAGGAGAAGAACGACCTCGTCATCAGCGACTCGGCCGCGCTGGTGTCGCGCTACCACTGCACCATCCTCCGCAAGGGGCGCGACTACTTCCTCCTCGACTCCAGCCTCAACGGCACGAAGCTCAACGACCGCCTCCTGGCGCGCGGCGAGCACCACCCCCTGGAGGACGGCGACGAGTTCGTCGTCGCCGGGGCGGCGCGGCTGAAGTTCCTGCACACCTGATCCCCGGCGGCGGAGCGACCGATGACGGAGTCAGCCTCGGATGTCCCGCTGTCCGGACAGATCCCGTACGCGGTCGGCCAGGCGAGCGTGGTCCGCATTCCGATCCCGGGGACGGACAGGCTCTGCATCGAGTTTCGGCCCCGGGGCCGGATTCCCCCCAAGGGAACCTCCTCCACCCTCTTCCTCCAGGACCCGACAGGGAAACGGCACCTGCGGCTGGATGTCGGGTGGAACACGAAGACCGGCTCGTACGACTACCACTGGAACCAGGCGGGCGTGCACGAGACCTTCAAGATCGAGAACCACACCGCGGCCGGGCGGTTCGGGCCTTCGCTCTACCGTGGCGCCAAGTGGTTCAGCTACCTGGGGAGGAGACTGGTGGTGGTGGGTGCCGGGCTCGACGCGATCTCGATCGTGCAGGCGAGCAACCGGATGAAGCGGGCCACCGAGGTCGTCGCCGGCTGGGCAGGGGCCTGGGTGGGATGCAAGGTCGCGGGCGCGGGAGGGGCGGCCGCCGGAACCGCCGTGGCCCCGGGACCGGGAACCGCGGTGGGCGGGGTCGTGGGCTGCATCGTCGGCGGGATCGTCGGCTACGAAGCGGGGTCCGCGGTCGCCCGGGTGGTCTATGACTGGCCAGCGGGGACCACCTTCACGCACCTCCTCGCGACCGGGCCATGACCGGCCCGGTCATCGCCGTCTGCCACGACGCGCGCGGAAGGGAGTGGCAGCTCGGGCCGCTCGACGCTTCCCCCGGCCACGTGACGCTGATCGGCTGGACGTGCGGGTGGCGTTCCCCCGATGCGGGCGTGCCCCGAGAGGTCGCGTCGATCCTCGCGCGAACGCTGACGGCGGTCGCGCGCGTGACCTTCCTCTCTTCGGCCGGGGGGCGCGGAGGCGCCACGGCTGAATCCGCGCCGGGCGTCGACCCGTTCCGATCGTTGGCCGAAAGCGGCCTGCGCGCCCGGGTGCGCGCGGTGCTGGCCGGAGAGCCATCCGGAGTGACGCTTCGCTCGACCCGGGACGCGGAGGCGGCGGCCGAGCTCTTCGAAGACGCCGAATACCCGTGGTGGCTGCAGGGACAGGTCGCCGTTCTGTCCGCGCCGGAGGCTCCTTTGCCGGAGCTCACCGTCGGAGACGTGGTCGCGTTGACGACCGACGAATGGGTGGATCGTGCATCGCGCCTGGACGGGGTGTCGGGTGTCGTGCGTCCCGGCGTGGACGGAGACATCGTGGGTGCCGTCACGAACGCACCCCCCTTCGGACGGCTCCTGCTGGATACGCTCGAAAGGGAGGCAGGCGATGCGGGATTCAGATACCTGACGTTGTCCGAGGCCGACTTCGCCCGCCACCTCGCCGAGGGATGACCCTTCGATTCTCCGCTCCCGTGGGCGCAACCGCTCGCCGTACCGAGTCCTCCCCGACCGAGGACGTCCCGGAGTCGCTTCGAAGCGAGTTCGAGCTGAGCGTCTTGCGGCGGATCGGGGGGCGCGCGCATGTGGTCGGGCTTATGGGAGCGGAGAGCGACGGGTCGCCTCCCTTCCTTGAGATCGTCGGGGGAGGCTCGCTCGCGGAATCGCGGCTTTTCCCTGCATCGCTTCAGCTCGCCCGCCGCATCCTCCTCCAGCTCCTCGACGCGGTAGAGCACTGCCATGCGCACGGGGTCATCCACCGCGACCTCAAGCCGAGCAACGTCCTGTTCACGGAGGAAGGCGAGCTCCGGCTGATCGACTTCGACGTGGCGGCGTACCGGGGGGCGCGGAGCACGATCCCGGGATACGAGGACGTGCGGATCGGCACGCTCCCGTATTCCGCGCCGGAGCAGATCCTCGACCCGGCGACCGCGACGTACGAGGCGGCCGACATCCACGCCCTGGGCGTCGTCCTCTACGAGATGCTCACCGGCCGCATCCCCTGGGAGATGCGCGACGGGGAGGACGAGGAGGCGTACCGCGCCCGCATCCCCTTCGAGGACCCCGTCCCCCCGAGCGCGCACCGCCCCGATCTCCCGCGGGAGATCGAGGCGGTGATCCTCAGGGCGCTCCGCCGCGACCCGGCCGCGCGCCACTCCTCCGTCGCCGAGCTCCGCGCGGAGCTGGAGGCCGCCTTCCGCGCCGCCGGAGCCGTGCTCGAAGACGCCGGGCCCGTCTCATCCGAGACGCAGCGGGCCGTGCCCCGCCGCCTTCCGCTCTTGCTCCTTCCCCTCCTCCCCCTGCTCGCCTGGCTGGTCCTCAGCGCTTGAAGGCATCCGAAGAAGTCGCATGCGGAAGGGGCGGAGTCGGTCGAGACGTCCCTCCGTTGACTCTGCTCTCCTCCGCGTGATCCTTCCGCCCAGCGCTCACTGCACCGTCCACCGGTCGCGGCGGTTGGCGAAGCGGTCGATGTGGAGGTGGAGGCCGGTGCTGGCGCGGTCGAGGAGCCCCGCGGCCTTCGCGCTGGCGATCTGGCGCTGGAGGACGTCGTCGTCGGAGAAGTCCTTGACGCGGATCCCGCGGGCGCGGAAGGCCTGGACGGCGAAGGCGATCTGCTCGCGCGAGAGGTCGCGCACCCGCAGGTCGAGCGCCCCGCCCCGCCCGTAGAGCGAGACGTGCTCGGCGTGGTCGCCGCCGGTGACGGTGATCGTCCGCCCGTAGCGCGCCTGGAACTCCGCCTGCACCGCCTTCACCCCCGCCGCGAACTCCGCCGCCGAGATCGACCCGCGCGGCGCCGGAGACGCCGCGGGCGCCGCCGCCGGGGCCGCCCGCCAGCGCGCGGGGACGGCCACCCGCTTCTCGCGGTAGACCGCCGCGATCGCCGCCTCCAGCGTGGCGATCCGGGGGCGCGCGTAGCGGTTCCCCGCCAGGCGGCTCGTCTCCAGGACGGTGAGCCCCCGCGCGAACTCGCGGAGGGCCTCGTCGGCCAGCCCCAGCTCCAGGAGCGCCGCCCCCCGCTCGATCCGCTCGTACGACGCCAGCGTCAGCGAGTCGAGGTGCGCCGCGTCGGCCTCCGAGAGGGGAGGCGCCACGTCGTCGCCGCGCCCCAGCGCCCGCACCGCGATCCACACCGAGGCCGCGATCAGCGCCGCGGCGAGGCCGATCACCCCCCAGCGCATCCACCGCCGCCGCCGCGTCTTCCGGTCGACCAGCCCCCCCTGCCGCGTCCGCGTCCGCGCCTCCGGCCGCGCGGGCGCCGGGGCC
>DATACF010000298.1:0-2031 GCA_036259235.1 Longimicrobium sp.
GGGGGGGGGTTGGGGCCGGTCCATTTTCCGTGCTCCGCTCTCCGGGGCGACGGTCGTTTCGTCGCTAACGCGTATGGATTCCAGCTACTTCGGGTCACCGTCGGACCGTTCTCGCCCACGTCCAGATTCACGGCGCGAAACCCTCGAGCTTCGCGCGCCGATACGTTGAACTGGACGGACGGCGCGTCGGCCCGGACCCGAGCGGAGGAAGACCACGATGGCGCGGCAGCTGGAAGAGGTGGACGCGAGCCTCGGCACCGACGAGGACACCGCGCTGGAGAGGGAGCTCCGCGCGCTTGGGCTCCCCGTCCCGCCGGGCGCGCTCTCGGCCTTCTACGACCTGCCGAGGTACCCGCGCTGGGTGGAGCGCCTCCTGACACCGGTGGCGTGGGTGCTCCGGAAGATCGACCGGTCCCACGCCGAGCGCTCCAGGGCCAGGTTCCGCGCGGGGATGAAGGAGCTGGAAGCGGAGCTCGCGGAGTTCGACGACGACTTCCCGCCGCTCGACGAGGAAGAGATCGAACGGCTCCGCGCGAGCGGCGTCCACGTGCCGGACCGGACCGGACCCCTCCCGGACTGGGACTGGGAGCCCGCGCCCAAGAGACCTCGCTGGCTCGCCTTCCTGTTCCGCGTCCTCCGGATCTGGAAATGATCTTCTGGGACACGAGCGCGCTGCTGAAAGCCTACGTCGAGGAGACCGGAACGAAGCCGGTGCAGACGATGATCCGGCAGCTCGACCAGCGGATGGTCCTGACCAACCACGTCGCGCTGGAGGTGCTCGCCGGCCTGGCCAGGGGCCTCCGCGCCGGCACGGTCACGCCCCTACGTCTACTTCGAGCGCCGCCGCGAGTTCCTGCGCCAGTACAGCCGGGCGTTCAATTCAACGTGTTCGACGTCTCGGCTTCCGCCGTGTGGGGCGCGTTCACGCTGGCGTTCACGCACCGGCGGACGAGCGTCGGCGCGATGGACCTGCTGCACCTCGCCGCCGCGCTCGAGCTGCGGACCCGATACGGGTACCAGCCGTTCGTGGTGGTCAGCTCCGACCACGGCCTCCTCGCACTGGCGAAGGCGCTGGGGCTGGAGACGTTCGACCCGGAGACCGAGCCGCTGCGCGCGTTCATGGCGCGCTACCGCCGGATGAGCCGGAACGGAGACGGGAGGTGGGGCACCGGTTAGGCCCGGGTGGGAACAGATGGCGGGCGACGTCCTTGCCCGGGACTCTCCAACCCATTATCGTGCGGGGCGTTCCCCCGCCCGGCGACGCGCTCGCCGGCGCCCCCTCCCGCCGTGTCTCCCCGCTCTCCCCATGAAGCCCTGCCGTGACTGCAACACGCCGGTGTCGCCGGCCGCGCGCGCGTGCCCGCACTGCGGGATCCTGAACCCCGTGAACACCTGGGTCGCCTACCCCGACGGCTCGCACCTGACGCACCGGGTGCCCCCCGCCGAGCGCGGCCCCGCCCCGGCCGTCCGCCCCGCCGTCCCGGCCGCGTCCGCCCCGGCGGCGGGCCCGGGGAGGGTGGCCGACCTCCAGCCGGTGCTGGCCGGCGGGCGCCCGGTGGAGCTGCCGGCCTCGCCGGCGGCGGCGCGGGCGGCGGCGTTCGCGACGCTGGAGAAGAAGTCGGCGCGGTCGAAGGAGCGGGGGTTCGCGCAGCTCTTCCAGTCGGTGGGCGACGCCGAGGAGGCCCGCGACGCCGTCCGCATCTGCGGCGACGCCTTCCTCGTCCTCGCGGTCCTCCAGGCGCTCCTCGCCCTCCTCTTCCTCCCGGCGCTCCTGGTGAACGCGGTGGTGGTGGGCGGGCTCGGCTTCTGGCTCCGGCAGGGGGCGAGCCGGTGGGCGGCGCTGGGGCTCCTCCTCTTCACGGGCCTGCGCATCCTCGACATCGTCGTGGGCTTCACGACCGGGAGCGGCGGGGGAGGCTCCATCTACCTCACCGTCGTGATGTTCGCCCTCTCGCTGCGCGCCTTCAAGGCGACCCTCTTCCTCCAGCGCGAGACCGCGCTGGCCTGAGCCCGCCCGCCCCGATTCGAGCC
>DATACF010000299.1:0-2068 GCA_036259235.1 Longimicrobium sp.
GCCTCGCGGGACCCGTCTCTCGCGAGGCGGCGCTTTGCGTGGCTGTGAGCGGACTACCCGGGGCGGCGCGCGCGCCTCACTGCCCCGTGGCCTCGCCCACCAGGATGTCCGCCGCGTCCTGTTCGATCAGCTGCACCAGGGCGCCTTCCAGCCCTCCCGCCTGCGAGGGGATCTCCACCCCGGCCGCCACCGCCAGGCGCACCGCGGCGGCGAGCCCCGACTCCAGCGCCCCCTCCATGAAGCCGAACCACGCGGGCGACGTGTGCTCGCCGGCGAGGAAGAGGACCCCGTTGTACGGCGTGGCGTAGCTCGCCTGAATCGTCGTGACCTGCCCCGGCGCCGGGCACGAGTACCCCGACATCAGGTAGGGCGCCAGCCCGCCCGCCCCGCAGCAGAAGGTGCCCCCGTTGTCGGCCAGCTCGATCCCGGGGTACATCGGCGCGATCAGCGGCTCGAAGTACGCGTCCGCCCACCCCGTGCCGCCCGACTGCGCGAGCGCCACGGCCTGCTGCGCGATGGGCCCCCCGGTGAAGAGGGTGAGGCAGTACTGCGACCCCGTCTGCCCCGGGAGCGCCATCTGGTTGTCCGTGGCCTCCCACGTCATCCCCGCCTGGTCCGACATCCCGCTCGGCGCCAGCCCCTGGCCGATCCAGAAACGGTTGTCGAGGGGCGCGAGGTACTTGCACGCGTACCCCGCCTGCACCGGGTTCCAGGGGAACGGGCTCCCCCCGTCCACGGTGGTGACGGGAAAGACGGAGACCGGCGCGGCGAAGACGGCGTAGTCGAACGTCCCCCCGCTCACGCCCCCGGCCAGCGTCAGGGCGACGCCGCCGCCCGTGGTGTCGAGGTCGGTCACGTTCGACCCGTTGACGTCGACGTCGAAGAGGAGGGCCTGGAGGAGCGACTGGTTCCCGGAGGCGCAGCGGAAGTTCTCGGTGTCGTCGAAGAACCCGGTGACGTCGCCGCCGGTGAAGTCCGCGCCCGCCGCGAACTGGGCGAGGTTCGCGAGCCAGCTCTGGGCCGACATCGGCTGCAGGTTGTTGAACACGAAGGTGGTGTTGACCGCGTCGAAGAGGAGCCCCGTCTGCGAGGGCATCTGCGCCGCCAGGTTCGCCGAGTCGAGGGTCGCGGCGTTCGGCGCGGTCCACGGGGCCCACGGGTTGGGGACGGCCGGGCCCGCCTGCGCGCACCACCCCTGGTAGACCTCGGTCATCTGATTGTAGAGCGCCTCCTGCTCGAAGGGGTTCAGCGACTGGCCGCCGAGGAAGAGGGGCATCTCCAGCCCCTGCGCCGCGAAGTCGTCGTCGGGCGTCACCACGCTCATTCCCAGGCCGAAGAGGTCGGAGAAGAGGAGCCAGAGGGGGTGGTTGATGCCGATCAGCTCCGCGCCCGTCTCCAGCAGGCGATTGGGGACCAGCGTGCTCTGGGTGGAGACGCGCCCCCCGAGCCCGCCGTCGAAGACGGTGACGCCGAAGCCGAGGAGATTCAGGGTGAAGGCGGCGGCCGCCCCCGCCAGCCCCCCGCCGACCACGGCGACCGTCCCGGGGGAGGCGCCCGAGGCGCGCGACGCCTCCAGGAGCCCCACCGGGAGCACGCTCCGCAGGCGCTCGCGGTGGAAGTCGGCGCGGCGCTTCAGGTCGGCGCCGCGGAGCCGGCGGCCGTAGCGCCGGTGCAATGCCGCGTAGAGTGAGCGTCCCATTGTGAAGCTCCTTCCATGAAGGGTGGGAAACCGCCGGCCCCGGTGAAGCCCGGGGCCCGCTTCGGCCCGCCCCGTCCGCGCGGTGCGGCCGGGGAGGCGAAGGACGACGACGGCGAAAAAGACGGGAGGTCTTCGAGAATGAAGGGGCGGTGCGAACGGGTCCGGCGATGCGAAAGCGCGCGCGCGATCTGGAGAAGTTAAGTCGCCGCGCGGCCGACTCCTAGAAAAAAGGTTCATCGCGGATTTGGTTGCAGCGTGCCCGGGAACGCGCCTTTGATCTTGAGGATGAAGTAGGCGTCGTCGCGGAAACCGTACGCTTGGCGCTTGATGACCTTGATCTTGTTGTTGATGCCTTCCAGCCGGCCGGTG
>DATACF010000300.1:0-2615 GCA_036259235.1 Longimicrobium sp.
CCTCGCGCGCGAAGGCATCCTCCTCCGCCCCCCGCAGCGCCCCGCGAGCGACCTGGCCGAGCGGCTCGGGTGCGAGCGCCTCCCCGGGGGGCCCCTGGTCACCGACCCGTTCCTCCAGACCACCGTCGCCGGCCACGTAGACGCCGGGGACGGTGGTCTGGAGGAACGGGTCGGTGACCAGGGGCCCCCCGGGGAGGCGCTCGCACCCGAGCCGCTCGGCCAGGTCGCTCGCGGGGCGCTGCGGGGGGCGGAGGAGGATGCCTTCGCGCGCGAGGGGCTCCCCGGAGGCGAAGACGATCCGCTCCAGCCGGCCGCCCGGCCCTTCCAGCCGGACGACGGGCTCCTCGCGGAGGGCGACGCCGTGGCGCGCCAGCTTCGCGCGGGCGTCGTCGTCGAGCCCGGCCGGGCCGTCGGTGCAGAGGACGAGGTCGTCCGTCCACCCCCGCAGCAGCTTCACCAGGTGCATCGCGTCGTCGCCGCGCCCCAGCACCGCCAGGGGGCGGCCGCGCACCTCCCACCCGTGGCAGTACGGGCAGTGGAAGACGGCGCCGCCCCACCGCTCGCGCAGCCCCTCGATCTCCGGGAGGACGTCCACGACGCCGGTGGCCAGGAGGAGGCGCCGCGCCGTGACCTCCGTCCCGTCCGCCGCAGTCACCCGGAAGCCCTCGCCCTCGCGCGCGGCGTCCGCCACCCACCCGGCGCGCACCTCCACGTCGTACGCGGCCAGCTGCTCGCGCCCGATCCGCAGCAGCTCCAGCGGCGGCGTGCCGTCGCGGGTGAAGAAGGAGTGCGCCTCGTGCGCCGGCGCGTTCCGCGGCGCGCCGCCGTCGAAGACGAGCACCTTCCGCCGCCCCCGCCCCAGGAGGAGCGCCGCGCTCAGCCCCGCCACCCCCCCGCCCACGATCACCACGTCGTACATCGCGCCCCCTCCCGTTCGGGTCCGGCTCTCTATTGTTGAGAACACAATATCATTATATCCGGAGTTGCGCTACCCCCCCTGTCGGACGGAGGTGCTCCGTGAACAGGGTGGCCGGGCTGGAGGCCGGGAGCGCCGCCCTCCGCGCCGAGAACGAGGCGCTTCGGGCCGAGCAGGCGCGCGTCCTGGCGCGGCTGGAGGCGCTGAAGCGGCGGCCTCCGGAGCGGTAGGCGGCGCTTCGTCGTCGGTCCGGTATCCGTAAGAACGGCGGCCTCTCACAGAGGACACAGGGGGCACGGAGGACCCGATTCCCCTGTGTCCCCTGTGCCCTCCGTGTGATATGAGATCAAATCCCTGAACAAACGATCTCACGCGCAGAGAAGCAGAGTCAGCAGGGAGAACCCTTCTGCTGACTCTGCTTCTCTGCGTGAGACATTTTCTTTTCAACCGTTCGAGGCGGTGGGGTCGGCGGCGCGGGGGAGGCGGAGGTCGGCCCAGCGCGACCAGTCGGACACGGTGCCGCGGCGGTCGCGGTGGGAGCCGGGGCTGGCCTCGGCGCCGGGGTGTTCGGGGGGGAAGAGGAAGACGGAGCCCAGGAGGATCTCGCGCCCCGGGATCCCCAGCCACCCGAACGCCTCCGCGCCGCGCAGCACGCCGCCGGACGACCAGTAGGTGGGGATGCCGCGCGCCGTGGCGGCCAGGAGGAGGCTCTGCACCGCGGCGCCGGCGGCCGCGACGTGCTCCATGTTCTCCTCGGTGGCCTCGAAGAGCCCCGCGGCCTCGCCCTTGGGCGGGTTGGGGAGCCAGGTGGCCTGCACCAGCGCGGTGGCGGCGGCGAGCATCCGGGGGATCTTGCTCTTGTCGCCCCGCGCCAGCAGCACCTCGCGGAGCGCGCGGCACCCCGGCGCGTCGACCAGGTGGAAGCGCCACGGGACGATGGACGCCTGCGCCGACGCCTCCAGGTGGACCTTCGCCGCCGGCTTGTGGAACGGCGCCCACCCGGCCACGGCCACGATCTCCTCCACCGTCTCCCGTGCGCCCACGGGCGGGAACGCCTCGTTCGCCAGCACCTTCGTCGTGCGCCGCTCCCGGATCACCCGGTCCACGACCCTCGCCGTCTCTTCGTCCATCCGATTCGTCTCCCTCTGGAATGTGCGGACGGGGATGATAACGGGAGGCGATGCGGGTTGTCTAAGGACGCGGGCCCGGTTATAAGGTAAGACTTATGAAGAGGACGACGGGGGCGTGCGGGCGGATCACTGGATCGGGAGGAGGACGAATGACGTTCGACCGTCGGAAGTCGCGGGCGAAGGACGTCTTCGCGGCCATCGGCGAGGGGGTGCCCGAGCTGGAGCAGGCGGAGAAGGCGCTCGGGAGCCGGCTGGTGGTCGCGCGGAACGTGGTGCGGCTGCGGATGCAGCGGGGCTACACGCAGCGGCGGCTGGCCGACGAGCTCGGCGTCACGCAGCCGCGCGTGGCGCAGATCGAGAGCGCGAGCGTGAACCTGCAGATCGACACGCTCGACCGCCTGGCGGCCGTCTTCGGCGTCGAGCCGTCGCGCCTCCTCCAACCGGAGACGCCCGCCGCGCCCCGCCGCGCGCGCGGTCGCGAGACCCAGCCGAAGGTGCCCGCGCGCGAGTGAGCCCTGGTTCTCGTCGAGAGGAAAAAGACCGGCGCCGCGGGGAAGGCTTCCCCGCGG
>DATACF010000301.1:0-15013 GCA_036259235.1 Longimicrobium sp.
CGCGGTGGGCGTGCGGGATGGAGTGCTCCGCGCCGTTGGAAACGGTAGTATCGTTTCCTACGGCGCCCGCAGCCCCGCCCGGAGCGCAGCGGAGGGACACGCCCAGATCCGTAGTCGCCGTAAGCCGTTGCGGTCGCGGTTGCGGCCGATCGAACCGGTGCCCCGCCTCCGGCACCGCCCTTGCGCCTGCCGCGAGCGCGATCCAATCCCACGCGAGATCATCATCGACCGCACGATCCCCCATCCGAACGGAGCATTCGTGAGCCACAAGGTTCTCCCCGGCCGTCCCTCGCCGCTCGGCGCCACCTGGGACGGGCTGGGCGTCAACTTCGCCCTCTTCTCGGAGCACGCCACGGGCGTGGAGCTCTGCCTCTTCGACGCGCGCGACCCCGGCACCGAGTGGCAGCGCTTCGAGCTGACCCAGAAGACGGGCCACGTCTGGCACGGCTACCTCCAGGGCGTCCGCCCCGGCCAGCTCTACGGCTACCGCGTCCACGGCCCGTACGAGCCGGAGCGCGGCCTCCGCTTCAACCCGAACAAGCTCCTCGTCGACCCCTACGCCCGGGCGCTCGCCGGCCGGGTGGGGTGGGACGCGCCCGTCTTCCCGTACCCGCTGGGCCACGAACAGGGCGACCTCGTCCGCGACGACGGCGACAGCGCGGCGGGGGTCCCCAAGGGGGTCGTCGTCGACAACACCTTCGCCTGGGGCGGCGACACGCAGCTGCGCACGCCGTGGAACGAGACGCTCGTCTACGAGGTGCACGTCAAGGGCTTCACGGCGCGCCACCCGGACGTCCCCGAGGCGCTCCGCGGCACCTACGCGGGGCTCGCCTCGGAGCCCGCCATCGACTACCTCAAGCAGCTCGGCGTCACCGCCGTGGAGCTCCTCCCCATCCACGCCTTCGTCGACGACAAGCAGCTGCTGGACAGGGGGTTGAGCAACTACTGGGGCTACAACACGCTGAGCTTCTTCTCGCCCGAGGCGCGCTACAGCAGCATGGGCGACCGCGGCGAGCAGGTGGCGGAGTTCAAGGCGATGGTCCGCGAGCTCCACCGGGTCAACATCGAGGTGATCCTCGACGTGGTCTACAACCACACGGCCGAAGGGAACCACCTGGGGCCGATGCTGTCGTTCAAGGGAATCGACAACCCCACCTACTACCGCCTGGTGGAAGACGCCCCGCGCTTCTACATGGACTACACGGGGACGGGGAACTCGCTGAACACCGGCCAGCCGCAGGTGCTCAAGCTGGTGATGGACTCCCTGCGCTACTGGGTGGAGGAGATGCACGTGGACGGCTTCCGCTTCGACCTGGCCTCGACGCTGGCGCGCGAGGGGCACGGGGGGGTCGACCGGCTGTCGTCGTTCTTCGACATCATCCACCAGGACCCGGTCCTCTCGGAGGTGAAGCTGATCGCCGAGCCGTGGGACGTGGGGCCGGGCGGGTACCAGGTGGGGAACTTCCCCGTGCTCTGGACGGAGTGGAACGGGAAGTACCGCGACACGGTGCGGAAGTACTGGAAGGGCGACTCGGGGGCGATGGCCGAGCTGGGCTCGCGGATCACCGGGAGCAGCGACCTCTACGGCGACGACGGCCGCCACCCCACGGCCAGCATCAACTTCGTGGTGGCGCACGACGGCTTCACGCTGAACGACCTCGTCTCCTACGACGAGAAGCACAACGAGGCCAACGGCGAGGACAACCGCGACGGGGCCAACGACAACGAGAGCTGGAACCACGGGGTGGAGGGGGAGACGGACGACCCGGAGATCGTGGCGCTCCGCGAGCGGCAGAAGCGCAACTTCCTGGCGACGCTCCTCCTGTCGCAGGGGGTGCCGATGATCTGCGGCGGCGACGAGCGGGGGCGGACGCAGGGGGGGAACAACAACGCCTACTGCCAGGACAACGAGATCTCGTGGTTCGACTGGGAGCCCGACGAGCGGGGCGAGCGGCTCCTGGAGTTCACGCGGCGGCTGATCGCGCTGCGCCGCGCGCACCCGGCGCTCCGGCGGCGGCGCTTCTTCCACGGCCGCCCCATCCACGGCTCGGAGATCCGCGACATCACCTGGTTCGACCCCGACGGCCAGGAGATGGGCGAGGACGAGTGGACGGCGGGGTGGGCGAAGGCGCTCCAGATGCGCCTGGCCGGCGGTCAGCTCGCCGACCTCGACCCCGTGTCGGGCGACCCGCTGGTGGACGACTCGCTCCTGTTGCTGCTGAACGCCCACCACGAGCCGATCCGCTTCCGCCTCCCCGCCGAGCCCGAGGGGGTGCGGTGGGAGGTGCTGGTGGACACCGCGGGGAACGACGACGTGCCGGAGGAGCCGCGCGTGGTCGCCGGCGGCGAGGAGCTGGAGCTGGAGGGGCGGACGCTGGCGTTCCTGCGGGCGGAGGAGTAGGGGCGCGAGGAGGGCTCCGGGCGATTCGACGGAAGACGCGCAGGGAGTCTTCGGGCGCTTCGGCCGGCATCGGGCCGGGCGCCGAAGGCGCAGATTCTCTCTACAACCCTTTACGCGCGTTGGGGTAGGGGCACTGACTACCACATTAGCCAGAGACCCTCAGCTCGATCCTTATGCGGGCCGGGTGGAAACTTCCACCCGGCCCGCTCTTACCCCAGGGCCCGTTACATGACCGCGTCTTCGGGGCAGTATGGCAACCGTGTCCAGCACACGCAGGTGTGTCCGTTGCAGCTGATGTCGTAGCAGGTGTAGCACGAGTAGCCGCACGAGCCGTAGCACGAGTAGTCGCACGTACCGTGGCACGACTGGTGGTCCGTCAGTTGATAACAAGTTACCTCATCGCCGCTGTGAGCCCTGACGGTGCCGCGTTGGTCCTGGCGGGAGGGCGAGGGCTCGAATGACTCAACCTCCAGTTCGTCCAGGTCCAGAGTCAGCTTCTTAACTCTCGGATTCTTCATGTTGGAAACCTTTTCTTTCCGGGAGGTGAGCGACAAAGCAGACACAAGTCGTTGGGGACAAGCTAGCGTGGGGCGCACCGAAGATACAACCGAAACCTGCGCACCTTTAGGTGAAGAAACGGGGCGGAAAGGCGAGGCGCCGATTGCGGCCCTGCAGGTGAATCACCCGTCTCTCGCGCGGTGGTGCGGTTGAAGCCTCACGCCGTTCGTGAGGCTTTCCGTAGTTGTTGCCGCGGCTTCAGCCGCCCGGCGCGGGCCCCGGCTACCGCACCCCCAGCGCGCGCAGGTCGAACGGCCGGTAGGCGTTGAGGAACTTGGCTCTCACGCTGGCGCTGTTCACCTCCACGATCCTCAAGCCCGCCCCCGCCTGTGCGTCCGCCACCGCGACGGTGTCGATGACGCCGCCGCCGCTCCGCGCGATCAACCCCCATCCCTGGTTCGCCGCCGCCACGTGGAGCCCATCGTTGGTGCGCGCGAGCCACGCGTTGTACGGCCACGGCGAGGCCACCGCGGGGAGCGGGCGCGGCGGGAGAACGCCTTCGATCGCCGGAGCCACGACGAGGTCGGCGCCGCGCTTCGCCAGCGAGAGCGAGGTCTCGGGGAAGAGGAGGTCGCGGCCGAGGACGACGCCGACGCGGGCGTGCGGGAGGTCGAGGTAGAGCGGCTCGCGCGGGTCGGCGCCCGCGGGCGGCCAGGGGTGGATGGGCGCGCGCAGCAGCGGCGCGCGGCCGGGCTGGAATACGAGGAGCGACTCGCGCACCGGCGCGCCGGCGGCCGGGCGCTCGAAGACGGTCGTCGCCAGGAGGCGGAAGCCGCTGGCGTCGACGAAGGCCTGGAGCGCGTTCCACGGCGCGGCGGCCGCCCAGCGGGGATCGGAGGTGTCGACCGGCTGCGCGGTGACGGCGCGGGCGGGGAGGACGAGGACGTCGGCCGCCGCGCCCGCCCGCGTCCACTCGTCCCGCACGCGCGCCACGTTCCCCGCCGCGTCGCCGCCGGGGCGGAAGGCGAGGACGGCCACGCGCGTGGAGCCCTCCGGCGGGAGGCCGGGAACGGGCTTGTTCCCCAGGTCCGGGCGATAGTACGCGTCGCCGAGGGCGGCGTAGGCGGACGGCTGGCGCGCGCGCACCGTGTACGCGCGGTTGGGGCCCGCGCCGATCCGCGCGCGGGCGATGCGGACCGTGCGGTGGAGGACGACGTTGCTCGGCTCCGGCGCGGTCTCCGTCCGGTAGACGAGGAGCGCCTGGCCGCCGGCATCGTCGCGCGTCCCCGGCGCGATGACGGCGGAGGGCGCGTCGTTCATGTCGTAGTAGTACGATCCGTAGCGCGTGTCCTCCTCGGCCCCCCAGCGGTTGGCGACCACGAAGACGAAGTCGTTCTCGTGCGCCCGCGTCGTCCAGACGTCGAGCTGGCCGCCGCCCCACCAGTTGGCGGGCGAGAGGACGAGGTCGGCGCCGCCGAGGGCGAGGATGCGCGCCCAGTCGGGGAGGTACGTGTCGGAGCAGATCACCAGCCCCAGGTCGCCGAAGCGCGTGGGGACGACGGTGAACGGGAGATCCCCCCGCGGCCCGAAGCCAGAGGCGCCGCGCTTCCGCTGCACCACGTGGCGCCCGTCGGGCCCGAAGAGGACGACGGAGTTGTAGAGCGAGTCGTCCTCCGCGATCTCCGCGATCCCCAGCGCCACGTATCCCCCGTGCCGCATCGCCAGCCGGCGGAGGGCGCCGAGCCGCGTGAACGGCGCGCGCAGCCCCAGCGAGTCGCGCACCTGCCTCGCCGTAATCGAGAACCCCGTCGTCGCCAGCTCCGGCCCCACCACGACGTCCGCCCCTTCCGCGAACGCCCGCGCCGTCATGGCCGCGAGCGTGTCGACGTTCGGCGTGATCTTCCCCAGCACCGGCGCCATGTGCAGCATCGCCACCCGCACGGTCACCGAGTCCGGCGACGGCCTCCGCGGCTGCGCGGCGAGACTGGGCGGGAGGAGGAGCGCGAGAGGGAGGAGGAGGAGGGCGAAACGGAAAGAGGTTCGCATCGAAGGATGCCGGTGTATGTTGGTCACGTTCGATCCCGTTCGATCTTCGTCCCCTCCCCGTGGGAGCCGATGGAAGAGACTCCGCCGCTGGTGGTGATCGGCCACGTCGAGTCGCCGCTCGCCGACCCGAAGCTCGCGCCGAAGCAGGGGGACGAGGGCGCGCCCGACGCGTGGCTCGTCTTCCGCCCCGCCTTCCGCGACGCGCTCGCCGGCCTGGCGGAGGGCGACGAGGCGATCGTCCTGACCTGGCTGCACCAGGCCGACCGGGCCGTGCTCCGCGTCCACCCCCGCGACGACCTCTCCCGCGCCCCGCTCGGCGTCTTCAGCACCCGCTCGGCCGACCGCCCCAACCCCATCGGCCTGCACCGGGTGCGGATCGCCGAGATCGACGGCGGTCTTCGCTTCCGGGTGCGCGACCTGGAGGCGGTGGACGGCACACCCATCGTCGACCTAAAGCCCGTGCTCGGGGACACGCGATAGCCGTCCGACGGCGTCAGGCGTCCGCCGCGCCCTCGAACGCCTCCGGGTGCAGCCACCGCGCCAGCGTCCGCACCGCCGTCCCGATCCGCGGCCCGGGGCGGCCGAAGAGCTCGCCGTCGACCTCCAGCACCCGCCCCTCGCGCACCGCCTCCAGCTCGCTCCACCCGGGACGCGAGCGGAGCCACTCCAGCGCGGAGGTGGCGTGCTCGCCGTCGGGAAAGAGGATCACGTCGGGGTCGCGGCGCACCACCTCCTCCAGGCTCACCTGCGGCGCGGGCGCCTGGAGCTCGCCGAAGGCGTTCCGCCCGCCCGCCGCCGTGACGACGTCGTGGATGAAGGTGGTGCCGCCGGCCGCCATCAGCGGGTCGCGGGAGATCACGAAGAGGACCGAGGGGTGCGGCCGGCCGGCCACGGACGCCCGCACGGCGCGGAGCTCGCCGTCGATGGCGCGGGCGATGGAGTCGGCGGCCGCCTCCGTCCCCAGCAGCCGCCCCAGCCGCTCCAGCACCGGCCCCGTCCCCTCCAGCCGGTTCTGCCGCGCCCCGTAGACGGAGATCCCCAGCGCCGTGAGCCGCGCCGTCAGGTCGCGCGACGACTCGCCGGGCCACACGATCACCAGGTCGGGGCGGAGCGCCACCAGCGTCTCCAGGCTGGGGCTGAGGCCCCCGCCCACCGACGGGAGCCCCGCCACCGCCGCCGCCGTGTCGTACTCCGTCCGCGCCGCCAGCCGGCCGGCCGCCCCCATCGCCACGATGAAGTCGGTGACGTGCGGCAGCAGGCTCACCACGCGCTCCGCGGGCTTCGTCAGCCGCACCTCGCGCCCCGCGTCGTCCGTCACCACGATCGGCGCCGATGCCTCGGACGGCGGCGGCGGCGCCCCGGTCCGGGCCTCCCGGCACGCGGACGCGAAGAGGAGGAGCGGGAGGAGCGGCAGGGTGCGAGTCGGGCGCATTTCGGTCGTTCGGGTGGGGATCGAGGATCGGGCGAAACGACAACGACGAGATCGGGTGCGCTCGGAGGCGGGGGCGCGGTTCCCGGGTCTCCCGATCCCGGTTGAAACCGGGGCTGGAACGGCACGAAGTCCGCCTCCGCGGACTGCGCGCCGCCGGCTCCGTCGCGATCACGGAGGAGGGTGTCCCGAGCCGCATCGGCCCGGCAAACCTGGCGTGCGGAGCGCCGCCGCGCGAGGGCCGTCGGTCCGCGCCGGATCGCGGTCCGCATCCAATCGTTTGATACAAATCATCTTACGAAGATGCGCGTTGCGCGGGCTTCGGCGCGCGCCATAGCTTTGCGCGCCCCATCCGCCGGAGCCACGACCGCCGAAAGGACCCGCCCTGCACGCCACGCCCCGCCCCTCCGCCCTGCGCCCGGCGCTCCGCCTCGCCCTCCTCGGGATGATCGCCGCGGGGGCGCTCCTGGTCGGCGTCCGCCTGGGCGCCGTGAGCTTGAGCGTGGGCGAGATCGTGGACGCGCTCCGCGGGCGCGGCGACCCGGCGACGGTGTCCATCGTCCGTCACCTGCGCCTCCCCCGCTCGCTCCTGGCGGCGCTGGTGGGCGGGGCGCTGGCGGCCAGCGGGGCCACCTTCCAGGCGCTCCTCCGGAACCCCCTGGCCGAGCCGTACATCCTGGGCGTCTCGGGGGGCGCCGCCGTGGGCGCGGTGACGGCCATCGTCCTCGGCGCCGGGGCGGCCGGGTGGAGCGTCCCCGTGGCGGCGTTCGCGGGGGCGGTGGCGGCCATCGCCCTCGTCTTCCGCATCGCCGTCTCGGTGGGGCGCGCGCTCGACACCCGCATCCTCCTGTTGGCCGGCGTGGTGGTGGGCGCCTTCTTCAACGCCTGCATCCTCCTCGTCCTCACCTTCGCCGACGCCGAGTCGTTCCGCGCGGCGATGTTCTGGATCATGGGGAGCTTCGGCGGCGCCACCTGGCCCGGCGTGGGGCGGGTGGCGCTCTACACGGCGCCCGCGCTCGCCCTCCTCTTCTCGCTCGCCCGCCCGCTCAACCTCCTGGCCGTGGGCGAGGACACCGCCGCCTACCTCGGCGCCCGCGTCGAGCGCACCAAGTGGATCGCCTACGGCACCGCCTCGCTCCTGACCGCCGCGGGGGTCGCCGCCAGCGGGGTGATCGGCTTCGTGGGGCTCGTCGTCCCCCACGTGGTCCGCCTCCTCTGGGGAAGCGACCACCGCTTCCTCCTCCCCGCCTCCGTCCTGTTGGGCGCCGCCTTCCTCGTCCTCGCCGACGCCCTGGCGCGCACGATCGCCGCGCCGACGGAGCTGCCGATCGGCGTGGTGACGGCGTTCGTGGGCGTGCCGTTCTTCGTCTGGCTCCTGCGGCGGAGGGCCTCTTGAACGGCAGGGGACAGGGGACAGGGGACAGGGGACAGCCGGCGGTCCCGCCGGGGTCCGACGATCCCGCGTCGATGGACGGGCCGGCGTGGGTGTGCCGAGACGTGACCTTCCGCTACCCCGGAGCCGAGCGGGCGGCGGTGGACGGGATCACGCTGGAGCTCCCGGCCGGGGCGTGCACGGCGGTCATCGGGCCCAACGGCTCGGGGAAGTCGACGCTGCTGCGCCTCCTCCTCGGCACGCTCGTACCGGCGGAGGGCGAGGTGCGCTTCCGCGGGAGGGCGCTGGGCGAGTGGTCGCGGGCGGCGCTGGCGCGCGAGGTGGGGGTGGTGCCGCAGGGCGAGGAGGCCGTCTTCCCGATGTCCGTGCGCGAGCTGGTGGCGATGGGGCGCTACCCGCACCTGGGGCCCTGGCGCCGCGAGGGCGAGCGCGACCGTGCGGCGGTGGACGAGGCGATGCGGCGGTGCGACGTGGACGCGCTCGCCGGGCGGATGCTCGACACCCTCTCCGGCGGCGAGCGGCAGCGGGCGCGGGTGGCGCGGGCGCTGGCGCAGGAGCCGGGGGCGCTGGCGCTCGACGAGCCCACCGTGGCGCTCGACGTGGGGCACGAGATGGCCATCTTCGAGCTCCTCCGCGACCTGGGGCACGCGCGGAAGACGGTCCTCCTCGTCACCCACAACCTCAACCTCGCCGCCCGCTACGCCGACCGCCTGGTCCTCGTCGACCGCGGCCGCGTCGCCGCCGAGGGCCCGCCCGCCGACGTCCTCACCCGCGACCTCGTCCAGCGCGTCTACGGCTGGCCCGTGCGCATCGTCCCCCACCCCGGCCCCGGGCCGGACGCCGGCGCGCCGCAGGTGGTGCCGCTGGCGGGGGAGATGTGCGGGGAGATGTAGCGGGCCCGCCCTGTCTCGCCCGAGCTTCCGAACTTGCCGTCACCCGAATACTTTCGCTCATCCATGGTCGAGCAGGAGCATGATCGGACGAGGGAATTCGAGATGACGGGGTCCGAGGGCGCGGCGGCACATCGGGTCTTCATCAGCTACTCCCACGATTCGGATGATCACCGGCGGCGGGTCCTCGAGCTCTCGAACCGGCTCCGGCGCGACGGCGTCGACTGCTGGATCGACCGGTACGAGCAGGCGCCCCCGGAAGGGTGGCCCAACTGGATGCGCCGGCAGATCCGCGACGCGCGGTTCGTCCTCGTCGTCTGCACCGCCACCTATCAGCGGCGGGTCGAGGGGCTGGAGGCGCCCGGCCGTGGATACGGGGTCGTGTGGGAGGGAGGGCTGGTGACCACCACCCTCTACGACGCGCAGGGCCGCAACGAGAAGTTCATCCCCGTGCTCTTCTCGTCGGAGGATGAGAAGCACATTCCCGACTTCCTGCGCGGCACGACCCGATACCTGCTGGATTCCGACGAGGAGTACGACGCCCTCTATGCCCGGCTCACCGGGCAGCCGCTGGTCGAAGTGCCACCTTTAGGCCCGGTGCGACCAGTCGGAGTACGCGTTCAGGCGCCCGCGCCACTCGTGGAAGCGCCTTCGACACCCGCGCCGCCCGCGAAGGCGCCCCTGGCGCCCGAGCCCTCAGCAGGGTCCCCTCCCCTGTCGACTCTGGTGCTCGTGAGAAGTGAATTCGGCACCATCTTTCTCCAGGCAGAGCGGATCGAGGAGCGGGAGGACGGGGTCGAGCTCCTCCTGTGCCCCGAGGGCAGCTGGCAGGTCAGGTACGTGGAGAGACTGTACAATGCGTGGGATCCGACACGAAAGATCGCGGTCGCGTTCAAAACCACCGCCCACGTCGGGATCGTGAAATCGGTCGCTCCGCTCCCCGTCGAGGACGAAAAGTGGAAGCTCGTCCTGGAGATCGTTCAACCTCACTACGAGTACTCCACGGCCACACGGTCCGCCGACGAGTTCGCGGTGCTGCGCGCGCGGCGCATTCTGCTCGACGAGCACGCATACGGGTACGCGGACGAATCCGCGATCCGATCCGTCATCGGCCTGGGCTGGACGCTAGACCTGAAAGAGTCTCCACTCCCCGATCTCTACACCCACCTTTGGGAAGATCCCCAGCACTTTCTGCGTTCGGCGCGCCTGCTGGCGATCCTGTACCTTCGGGTCGCGGGCACCGTCGAGAAGGTGGTGCAGCTGAACCTGTTCTTGAGGAGCGACGAGGCTTCAGCAGAGGAGACCCTGCAGGTCCACTTCGTGGGGCGGAGGCCGGCAAACGCCGCCACGGCGCCGTACGAGATCCGCGTTAACGGCCGGTGTCCCCTGCCTCGAATGAGGCGAACGTAGAATCGAGACCGCGCCTCCGCGCGCGGCGCTTGCCCCTTCCGCGCTCCGCCGCTACCTTCCGCGCGATCATAGCGAACGGGGTTTTCGGAAGCCGGTGAGAGTCCGGCGCGGCCCCGCCACTGTAAGAGGCCCGGTGAGAGATCGCCGGACCGGCCCGCTCGGCGGAGGACCCACGGGTCTTCCGCACCGCCACTGGGAGAGCTTCCCGGGAAGGCCGAGCGGCGCTGCCTCGAGCCAGGAGACGGCCTCGTTCGCTCCCGCAACGCACACCCCTCGCGGGAGGGGAGCGGGGTCCGGTATTGGCCCAGGCGCCGAGTCTCCCCCTTTCGTCGTTCGTCCGGGGCCCTCGCGCCGCCACTTCCGCCCCCGTTCCGTCCCCGCTCTCCTGGGACCGGACGGGCTTTTTTTCGCCCCCCATCCACGAGACGCGGGAACGACGGCGCGACGCGGGAGCCCCGACACTCCCAGAGCCGAGCCGCTTCGGCGCACCGTCATGCGATCCTTCACGTTCCCGTCCGCCCGCCGCCTCGCCCTCGCGGGCGCGGCCGCCGCGTCCCTCCTCCCCGCCGCCGCGCGGGCGCAGGACACCCTCGCCACCTTCGGCGTCGACACGGTGGTGGCCACCACCCGGCGCTATCCCGCGCTCCGCGCCGAGATCCCGCAGAAGATCGACGTCGTCGGCGAGCGCGACCTCCGCCGCGCCTCGGCCGACGAGCTCGCCGACGTCCTCAAGGAGCAGGTCTCGGCCGACGTCGTCCAGTATCCCGGGCTCCTCTCGGGCATCGGCCTCCGCGGCTTCCGCCCCGAGTTCTCCTGGATCAACCAGCGCACCCTGATCCTCATCGACGGGCGCCCCGCGGGGGTGACCAACCTGTCGACCATCGACCTCCACCAGGTCGAGCGGATCGAGGTCCTCCGCGGCCCCGCCTCGTCGCTCTACGGCTCCAGCGCCATGGGCGGCGCCGTCAACCTCATCACCCGCCGGAGCCGCGGGGCCCTGCGCGGGAGCGCCCGCGCCTCCTACGGATCGTGGGAGACGCTGGAGCTCGACGCCCGCGCCGGCGGGAGCCTCTCGCGGCGCATCGACGCCGACGTGGGCGTCTCGCGCTTCTCGCGCGGGCGGGACTACCGCGTCGGCGAGGGGAACCTCTTCCGCGGCCTGGTGGGGAGCGAGACCGCCGGGAAGCTCTTCGCCGACTCGGTCCACGCCGTCCCCGAGCTGGGCGACGGGCTCCGCCGCCCCAACACCGAGTACGGCTACACCTCCGGGAGCGCGCGCCTCGGCGTCCAGCTGACCGGCGCCGTCCGCGCCGACGTCCGCGGTGAGCTCTTCCGCGCCGACGACGTCGAGGGGCCGGCCGACCTCTACAGCGCCTTCCCCGACCCCGGCACCCGCAAGGACCTCGGGCGCCGCACCGGCGAGGTCGCCCTCTCCGGCGCCTTCGGCCGCCACGCGCCCCTCCTGCGGGCGTACGCGGGGGTCGAGGAGACGGAGTTCTTCGACACCTACGCCGAGTCGCCGTTCATCAACTACACCAGCGACGTCCGCTCCTCCGGGCTCCAGCTCCAGGACGCGCTCCGTCTCGGCGCCCACGCGCTCACCGCCGGCTTCGACTACACCTACCTCGAAGCGACCTCGCGCGCCTTCTCGGCCCCGGCGACGCCCTCGGCCCCGTTCGGCCCCGACGCCTCCAGCGCCTCGGCCGCGGTGTTCGCCGAGACCAAGCTCTCGCTCCTCGGCCCGCGGCTGACGGCGACGCTGGGCGGGCGCTACGACCGCGTCTCGCTGGCGCTGGAGGAGACGCCGCTCCGGCCCGACCTGGTCTCGGAGGAGGAGACCTTCACCACCTTCAACCCCAGCGTGGGGCTCCAGTACGCGCTCACCCCGGAGCTCCGCGTCCACGGCACCGCCGGGCGCGCGTTCGTCACCCCCGACGCGCTCTTCAAGGCCGGGCTGGGGCTCTCCACCGGCGGCGACGGCGCGGCCAGCATCACCCTCGGCAACCCGGGGCTCGACGCCGAGAGCTCGGTGACGTACGACCTCGGGGTCGGCTTCGGGAGCCGCCGGCTGGGGCTCGACGCCGACGTGACGTACTTCCACACCGACGTGGAGGGCCGCATCTCCCAGGTCACCGCCGCCTTCCCCGCCGGGGGCCGGCCGCGGACGGCCGAGGGTGAGACGGTCGGCTCGGTGACCACCTGGGTCAACGCCAGCGGCGCCGAGATGGCGGGCGTCGAGTGGCGGCTGGGGTACGACCTCGGCGCCCGCGCCGGCTATCGGTACTCGCTCCGCCTCTTCGCCAACGCCACGCACCTGCTCACGCGCGACGAGGAGGTCCCCGCGGTGAGCGTCGACGCGGCGCGCTTCGCCGGGCGGACCGACTTCCGCCCCGAGGAGGTGGCGGACGCGCTGGTCTTCGGCGACTTCGGCACCCGCGAGATCCGCAACGTGGCCGACCGCACCATCACCGGCGGCGTCGAGTACGACGACTTCCGGCGCTTCAGCGCGCGGCTCAGCGGGCGCTACGTCGGCGCGCGCACCGACCTCGACTTCACCGACTTCGCCAACATCACCGACATCCGCTACCCGGCGTTCATGACGGTCGACTTCGTGACGTCGGTCAAGGTGGCGCGCGGCTCCGAGGTGTCGCTCCTGGTCGACAACCTCACCGACGAGAACTACTACGAGAAGCGCGGCTTCAACCTCCCCGGCCGCTCGGTCCGCGTGCGCTTCTCGACCGAGTTCTGATCGTTTCGCGGGCCGTGGGATACGAAGAGCCGGGGCGGGCAGCGTTCGTGCTCACCCCGGCTCTCTTCACGGCAACCGCAACGGCAGACGGCGGATCTGGGCGTGTCCCTCCGCTGCGCTCGGGGCCGGGCTGCGCGCCGCGTAGGCAACGATACTACCGTTGCCAACGCGGTGGGGCCCCTGGCGGACTCCGCGCATTCCGCCGCCGCGTCGCGAGACGCGATCGTCTTCGCATCTCCCCCCGCCAGGGTCCCCACCCTCCGGGCGCGCATCCCTCACGCAAATTCGCTCAACGGCGGAACTTCGCTCCCGTCTCGACCCACTTCCGCCGCATGCCCCGCCCGTGCCCCGCCTCCCCACCGGCCCGCCAGTCCCCCTCTCCCGGAACGGGAGGGTGGCGAGCCTGAGCGAGCCGGGTGAGGGCCCACGCGGGAGCCGCGTCCGCGCCACCGCCGTCCCCCGTGATCCCCGTCAGTAGGGGGAGAACGAGACGATGTCTTTGCGCATCTCCTCGAGGGGGCTGAAGACGAAGCGCCGCTCGCCGGTCGCGCTCTGGGCCTGGCGCCACACGATCCCGGCGACGGCCACCTCGTGCTCGTTCACCTGGACGAAGGCCGGCGAGCCGCTGTCGCCCCCCAGCGCCGTCGCCGCCACCTCCGTCTGGCAGAGCATGATGGCGGTGGTGGCGGGGTGGGTGTCCGACCAGGGATAGTCCACGCAGGTGCGCAGCACCGGCCCCCACGTCCACCCCGTGGTGCGGCCGATCTTGTGCACGTACGCGCCCGTCGCCGGGTAGGCCCGCCCCGTGATCTTCAGCCGCGGGGTGTACGGGTGGAGCACGATCGTGTAGTCGGTGCTGGGGCCGTTGGTGCTCCACTGCGGGCGGGCGATGTACCCCAGCTCCCACGCCACCGAGTCGTCGTACTGCACCACGGCCACGTCGCTCCAGCGGCAGCGCCGGCCGGCCGGGCAGCGGGCGGTCGTCGTCGAGTCGAAGAGCCTCGGGTCGACGATCTCGCGCCCGATGACGGTCCCCCCCTGCACGAACTGCCCGCCGTCGAATCGGAACTCGTTGGTCGTGCAGTGCGAGGCCGTCAGGAAGGCGCGCGTGCCGACCGGGATGCCCAGCTTGTAGTTGGAATACCACACGTTGAAGCCCAGCGTGCACTTCCATGCGCTGTTGCTGCTCCGCCACACCTCCACCCCGCCCGGCACGGGGCGGAACCGGTCGTGGAGGTCGGCGGCGGGGCGGCCGGCGATCACCCGCTCCACGCGGAGGGCGGCGGGCGGCACGCCCAGCGCCGCCGCCTCGGCCCGGACGCGCGCGGCGGCAGCCTCGCCGGTGACGCCGACGGTGACGCGGTTCGCCGCCTCGTCGGTGTCCAGGAACTCCACCCCCTCCGTCCCGAGCACCGACCGCAGCCGGTGGCGCCACGCCTCCAGCGCGGCGAAGTCGAAGTCCGCCCGGCGGACGCGGATCGCCGCCGTGCCCGCCGCCCCCGGCCCGCGGGGCCGGCTCGCGGCGACGCCCGCCAGCAGCGCCCGCGCCGCGGGCTCCTGCGCCGGATCGGTGAGGAGCACGTTCAGGTCGCCGCCCGCGTCGAAGTAGTACCCGCCGAAGCCGGGGATCCGGCGCTGCACCCGCAGCAGCTCGCCGTCCATCCCCACCTCCTCCGGGACGCGCGACAGCGCCGCGCCCTCCTGCGGCCGCGCCCCCCGGTCGATGGGCGAGGCCGGCTGCTCGCACCCCGCGGCGAACAGCGCGGCGGCGAGCACCGCCGACACCCGCATGCGTCTCGTTTTCATGGCTTTGCTCCTGTCGAGAGAAAGGAAAGAGGAGGGACCGGCAAGCACATGGGCCGGAGGCGACGCCCCATATGCGTGCGCTCAGACAAAGACTGTCAGTGCTATCTTCGGAATTTATTCGGTATGGTTACCGGCGTCAAGCGTGCTGGCACCCGGCCGCGCGTTGTGATGGCGTTCTGTCGTAGAACGTTCGACATTTAGGAACTATGTCACCAGAGGCGGCTTTCCAGGCACTGGAACACTCTCCCATAAATACACTCAAAACAATCGCATTCCCACCGGAGTGAAACAGTCGGCTCGACACCTTCCCGCCGGGCCCCCGCTCGCGCTTGCGGCGGCGCGGGGGCGGCCCGCATCTTCCCGCGACCACCAGAATACGGCCGTGGCCAGG
>DATACF010000302.1:0-3696 GCA_036259235.1 Longimicrobium sp.
CCCCCCCCGCCGGGGAGGGCCATGGCGAAGAAGGGCGGGACGCGCCCCAGCCCCCGCAGGTACTGTAGCGCTCCAGGTGCTCCCGCAGGTCAGCGAGCTCGCCGGTCATGGTCTCCGCCGGGATGGAGTGCGCGGGATCGGCAGGGTCACGCTCACCTGCCGCGGAAGCGGGCGCCGAAGCGCTCCATCCGGGCGCGGTTGACGCCCAGGTCGCCGCGCCCCACCCGCGACGCCGAGCGGAAGCGCACGACCCGCGCGGGGGCGTCGACGCTTACCTCCACGTCGTCCACGAAGCGGAGGAGCCGGCTCCGCGCCTCGGCGCGCAGGTACCCGGGGCGCTCCTCCACCAGCGTCGTGCGCGGCTCGGCCAGGAGCGCCGCCTTCGCCCGCGCCTGCGCCTCCTCCGGCGTCCCGGCGAAGGGGAGGGGCGCCATGGCGTGCCGGCGGTCCGCGGCCTCGGTGGAGACGCAGTTGGGCGTGGGCGGGCACGGGCGCAGGGCGCGTCCCGCCGGAGTGGGCGCCGGGGCCTCTCCGCGGCAGGCGGCGCAGAGGAGGAGGGCGGCGATGGCGGCGGCGCGCGCGGCGCTCACGGCGCGGGGCGCGGGCGCAGGTTCCACATGTCGAGGTGCATCCGCCACCCCTGGGGCGTGCGGCGCCAGACGATGACGTACTTGCCGGGGACGGGGCCGTACGCCTCGCCGTTCCGCTCCCCGGCCACCTCGTAGACGCCGTGGTCGTACGCGTGGTCGCCGTCGACGCGGATCTCGGTGGGGGTGGCGACGTGGCGGACGACCCGGTGCCCCGGCGCCAGCGTCCAGAACTGCCGGATCGCCTCGGTGCCGGTGATCGCCTCCGAGTTGCCGGGGAAGATCACCGCGTCGGGGGTGTAGAGCGCCGCCATCGCCTCGGCGTCGCCCGCCACGTACGCGGCCGAGAAGCGCCGGCTCAGCTCGGTGATGGCGGCGGCGTCCGCCTCGCTCGCGGGACGGCTCGACAGCGAGAGCGCGTGCTCCGAGCGGACGGAGCACGCGGCGAGGGCGAGGAGGAGGACGAGGGGAAGCGCCGGGCGGGTGGCTCGCATCGGGGGGCGTCTCGGGATGGACGTGGAACCGGATTCGCCTCCGCCTGCCGCAACCCTCGCGCCGTGTCAACCGGCGGGGCGCGCCGCACGGGCGAAGAGGGCGGCGGGGAGCCCCACCCCCAGCATGTGGATCAGGAGCCCGTTCACGACGATCGGCACCGTCCGCGCCCCCGCCCCCGCCGCCGAGAGCGGGAGGACGACGAAATTCATCACCGTGTAGACCGCCACGCCGTACAGGAGCCCGCAGAGCACCGCGTGCCGCGTCAGCGCCGCGATCCGCCGGCTGGCCGCCAGGTAGGTAGCGACGACGGCGAAGGCGATGAAGAAGTGGAGGAGCGCGCCGAGGAGCGCCGTCTGGAGTCCCCCGGCGAACGCCTCGCGCCCGAGGAGCCCCGACGCGATGCTCTGGAAGATCCGGATCGGGGCCACCCCCATCGTCCCGTAGAACACCACCGCGTCGAGCCCGTCCAGCACCCCGACGGTGAGCGTGCCCAGGAGGAGCGCCCGCCCGGGGGTGAGCGGCGCGTTCGTGCGGGGGACGGCGATCGAGGTCATGGGCGGGGCTCCGCGTGGGAAGGATGGGCCGCGACGGGCTCGCGGCTGGAGCGAGAACGCGTGAGGGGGCCGGTCTGTGTCGGTCCTCCATCCGGGAGCGAGGCTATTCCGAAGAATCCCGGGGGAGGTTCTCCAGGTCCATCAGGTCTTTGTGACGGCCGCTGGCCCGCTTGTTGGCTTTGAGATGGCGCAGGTTGATGAGTGATACCAGTTCCCTGGACGGGATGTGCAGAGCAGACGCTGAGAGGCAGTCATCCGGGATGAGGAAAGCCCGCGTTCGACCGTGGAGCCAAAGGCGGAGATAAGTATCGAAATTTTTTCGAAGCGGCCCCTTCGGTCCTTCCTCCCGTCGATCCGCGTCCGCCCGCCGCGTCCGCGCCTTCAAGCACCGCGAACCACGCTGATCAGGAGGGTCGGCGCGGAAGCCGGCCCCTGCTCCACATCCCCCGATTACGCAGTTGACAGGGCCTGGGCGGGCACGAGACCCCGATCGTGGGCGAGATCGGTTGCACCATCCGATGCGGGATCTGGTATGAGACTTCGATGCCGTCCATGATGCCGACCACCCGCTCGGCGTAGCACTCGTCGAAGCTCACGCCGGAGATGGCCGTGGTGATCTCGATGCGCAGCGGGACGTTTCCCATGCGCACCATGCTCCGATCCTGCAGGAAGAGGTCGGGGGAGAGCTGCGGGGTGTCGAACCCGAACTCGCGCAGCGTGTCGACCATCCGCCGCGCGTTCTCAGGGCTATTCGCGATCCAGACGTCCATGTCCCCCGTAGCCCAGGGATAGCCGTGGTATCCGACCGCGTAGCCGCCGATCAGGAGGTACTCAACGCCATTCGAGCGGAGCAAGCTCAAGAACTCTTTGGAGTCTCTCGGTAGCTCGATGGCCATAGTTGATCCGGCGCAGGGTCTCCATGTAGCGCAGGCGCTCGGCTACGGAGGCCACGTGCCAGTACCGCGTCTCGTCGGAATCGTCGAAGAGAGGGGCGACGCACAGGGCGGTCCTGTCCAGCCGCGTTGAGGGAGGAACGGCGTCGGTCATGTCTGCTTCCGGCGTCAGGAATCGTACCATCCACGGACGAGCCGATTCCAAAATACCCGACTCACCCGCCCGCGTTCGCCGCGCGGATGACTTCGACGAGGAGGGGGCGGGCGCCGTCGACGATGAACTGCACGGCGATCACCGTCACCAGGAGCCCCATCAGGCGGGTCATCACGTTGAGCCCCGTCTTCCCGAAGAAGCGCACCAGCCGCGGCGCCGCCGCCAGCGCCGCCCAGCACACCGCCAGCACGGCGAAGACCGCCGCGAACACCAGCGCGACGCGCGCCGGCGTCCGGGCCTCCGTCATCAGCACCATCACGGTGGTGATGGCGCCCGGGCCGGTGATCATGGGGATGCCGAGCGGCGTGACGCCCACGTTCTCGCGCACCCGCCCCTCCTGCTCCTCCTCCTCGGTCGCCTTTCCGCGCGTCCGCTTCGCCTGGAGCATGTCCATCCCGATCCCGAAGAAGATGAACCCACCCGCGATGCGGAAGGCGTGGATGGTGATCCCGAAGAACTGGAAGATGAACCCGCCCAGGAGCGCGAACACCGCCAGCACCGAGAACGCCGTCACCATCCCGGCGCGGAGCGTCCGCCGCCGGTTCTCGGGCGCGTACCCCTCCGTGAGCGCCAGGTACATCGGCGCCGTCGAGAGCGGGTTGATGATCGCCAGGAGCGAGGTGAAGCAGAGGAGCGCGAATTTCGTGAGCGCGTCGTCCATCGGCGGAGGGGCGGGAGGTGGGTCGTCGGAGTGCGGGAAGACGTACGCGGAGGCGCACCGCACAGCGTAGCGGCGCGGGGGCGGCCAAGTCAACCGAAGCGCGCGCCGCCGCCGGATCCGCACGACCGCAAACCCAAAAACAGGTTTCTCACAGGGGACACGGAGGGCACAGGGGGGCTCGGCCGCGCCCCGAAGTCCTCTGTGTCCTCCGTGTGAGGCCAAAGCCGAAAAAGCTCGTTTTGGGGAGAGCCCGGACGCCGCGCGAAAGACGGCGCGGGGGGCCCCCCGGGTG
>DATACF010000303.1:0-5184 GCA_036259235.1 Longimicrobium sp.
GCCAGGCCTTCCGCGCCGCCCTCGCCGGGGCCCCCAACAGCGGGGCCGCCGTCGACGCCGCGCGCCTCCTCTCCGGGCTCTCCGGGCTGACGCCGGCCGACCGGCTGGCCATCGGCACCGTCTACGAGCGGAACGGGAACGCCTCGCGCGCCGCGGCGGGGTTCCGCGCGTGGCTGGCGGCGAACCTGGGGACGCCCGCCGAGCGCGCCGACGTGCGCCTCCGGCTGGGGCGGGCGCTCTTCAACGCGGGAAGCCACGCCGAGGCCGAGGCCGCGCTCCGCCCGCTGGCGGCCGACCCGGGGCTGGGGGGCGAGGCGCTGTACTGGACCGGGCGCGCGCAGTACCGGCGGGGGAGCCGCGCCGCCGCCATCGAGACGCTGGCGTCCGCCGGGCGCTTCCGCACGGCGGGGGCGGCGGACGCCCTCTACCTGGCCGCCGACCTGACGCAGGACGCGGGGAACGGCGCCCGGGCGCGCGCCCTCTACCGCCGCGTGGCCGACGAGCACCCGGGGAGCCCCAAGGCGGGGCTGGCGCTGATGCGGCTGGGGGGGATGGCCTTCACCGCGGGCGACCACGCGGGGGCCGCGCGGCTCTACGACGAGTACCGCGGGCGCTATCCCCAGGGCGACCAGTGGCTCCAGGCGAGCTACTGGTCCGGGCGCGCGCACGCCACGCGGGGGGACGCGAACACGGCGCGCGAGCGGTGGCGGGGGGTGCGCGAGCGCGAGCCGGCGTCGTACTACGCCGTCCTCTCGGCGCGGCGGCTGCGCGAGCCCTTCTGGCCGGTGAAGACCGAGGCCGCCCCGGCCGACGACCCGCGCGCGCTCGACCGCGTCGCCGGATGGCTGCGGGGGATCGACCTCCTCCGCGCCGCGGGGCTCTACGACGAGGCCACCGCCGAGGCGGAGCGGCGGATCCGCGAGGCGGGGGACGACCGGGCGCTCCTCTACCCGCTGGCCGAGGCGCTGGGCGAGCGGGGGCTCCCGTCGCAGGCCATCGCGCTGGGGCGGCGGCTGCAGCGGGGGCCGGGGGTGTACGACATGCGCCTCCTGCGCATCCTCAACCCCTTCCCGTACCGCGCGCTGATCGCCGCCGAGGCGCGCGAGCGGGGGCTCGACCCCTTCCTGGTGGCGGCGCTCATCCGCCAGGAGTCGTCGTTCCGGCCGCGGGTGGTCTCCCGCGCGGGGGCGATGGGGCTCATGCAGGTGATGCCCGCCACCGGCGCGGGGCTGGCCTCGGCGGCGGGGATCCGCGGGTGGGAGCGCGACCTGTTGCTCAACCCCGAGATCAACGTGCACCTGGGGACGCGCTTCCTGGCCGCCCAGATGCGCGCCTACGACGGCTCGCTCCCCTCGGTGTTCTCGGCGTACAACGCGGGCCCCGGGCGCGTCCGCCAGTGGCGCAACTTTCCCGAGTACCGCGACCCCGAGCTCTTCACCGAGCGCATCCCCATCGACGAGACGCGCGACTACGTGAAGATCCTCACCCGCAACATCGAGCTCTACCGCGGGCTCTACGGGGGGTGATCCCCGTCCGTACGGGCGCGGAAGTGCAATGGAGTCGGACCACCGTGATCCAGCGCGCCACACGTTTCGTTGCGTCGTCCGGGTGATCTGGCGATCATGAAGGCGCCTTCGGCGCGGTGCCGGGGGCGCTCGACGTCCGTTCCCTCTCACCCGGAAGGAAGTCCCATGGGCAAGCTGAGGCTCAAGCTCGAGAAGCTGGAGGTGGAGTCGTTCGACGCCGGCGGCGGCGGCGTGCGGGGCCACGACACGATGGAGACCGAGTGGTGCACCGGGTACCCGTACTGCGGCGTCTCCCGGAAGTGCCAGACGCCGTACGACACCTGTTACGGGACGTGCGGGTGTTCGGAGGGCTGCGAGTCGGTGGTCAACTGCGGGTGAGCGCGGCGCGCCCCCGCCACCCGGCGGGGGCGCGGTGCTTCCAGCGTTTCGGAGGACGCGCTGCGGAGGCGGTGCAACTCTCGCCGCCCGAAGTGCGTAGAACCCGTCGCGACCGCCGGTGAGGACTGTCCGCGCGGCGGCGCGCGCCCTACGTTCCACGGTTGGACGGCGCAGTCAACGCACCCGAACGCGGGATGCAGAGCGATGGGATTCTGGGACGACCTGAAGAAGGCCGCGCAGGAGTTCGGCGACACCGTGGCCGAGACGATGTCCGACGGCGCGGAGGCCGCCTCCGAGGCGGCGGAGGAGAGCGCCGAGACGGTGGGCGAAGGCGCCCGCGAGGTGGCCGACGCCCTGGGCGACCAGGCGCGGCGGGCGGCCGGCGCGGTGGCCGAGATCGTGGGCGTGCTGGCCACCGAGGGCGCGGCGGTCTGGGCCGCGGTGTCGGCGGGGGCGGCGGCGTTC
The DNA here is from genome assembly GCA_036259235.1 of Longimicrobium sp. GTDB lineage: Bacteria > Gemmatimonadota > Gemmatimonadetes > Longimicrobiales > Longimicrobiaceae > Longimicrobium. The sequence continues at coordinate 2,370 of DATACF010000303.1, forward strand.
TCGGAGCACGCCGGGCGGGCCGCCAGGGAGACGGGCGCGTACCAGGAGCGGCTGATCACCGAGGCCGAGGAGGTCTTCGCGCGGCAGGTGTTCGGCGACACGCTCCCGTACGGGGCCATCTGGCTCTCCAACGGCCTGGGCTTCGAGCAGCGCGCGTACACCATTCCCCACCCGCGCTACCTGGGCTCGTACGTCGTCCACATCGGCCCCGGGGCGTTCGACGACCCCACCTCGGACGAGAACGCGGCGCTCTTCATCCACGAGCTCACGCACGTGTGGCAGGGGCGGTGGCGCCGGAACGTCTTCGACTACATGGTCGACTCGGTCGCCAGCCAGTTCCGCCAGGGCCAGGACGCCTACGTCTACGTCCCCGGCCGCCCCTGGGGCGACTACAACGCCGAGCAGCAGGCCAGCATCGTCCAGGACTGGTTCTCGGGCGGGATGGACGAGAAGGACCCGCTCTTCGTCTACATCGCCGCGAACATCCGTACGGGGACGCCGTAGCGGGGAGGTTCGGCGGGGAGATGGGTGGGCGAGGGGCCGCGGTGCGCGCTCCGGCATCGTCGGCCCTCACCCTGGCGGCTCGCCGTAGGCTCGCCGCCTGTCCCTCTCCCAAACTACGGGAGAGGGACGTTTGCATTCGTGCGACGAAAGGCCGTCGAACAGGATCGAAGTTCGCCGTTGAAGCGCCGTTGCATGAGGGATGCGGGCCCGGAGGGCGAAGACCCTGGCGGAGGGAAATGCGAAGGAGATCGCGATCAAAAGACGAAGCCCCCGGCGGCATGGAGTCCGCCAGGGGCTTCGCCGCGTTGGAAACGGTAGTATCGTTTCCTACGCGGCCCGCAGCCCGGCCCGGAGCGCAGCGGAGGGACATGCCCGAAGACGCAGTTCGCAGTTCCGAGTGCCCAGTGCCCAGGTAAAACCCGCCGGAACGCGAAGACCCCGCCCTACCGCACCCCCGCCAGGCTCACCGCCAGCAGCAGCACCATCTTCGTCGCGGGGAGCGCGCTGTCGACGTCGGACCATTCGGTGAGCGTGTGCTGGTCGCCGCCGCGCGAGCGCCCCACCGAGATCGCCGGGATCCCGCGCGTGACCGCCACGTTGGCGTCGGTCGACCCCGTGGCGTTGGCCTCCGACTCGACGCCGACGAAGCGGTGCACGTCGAGCGCCGTCTGCACCAGCGGGTGCGCCCGCCGGTCGCGCAGCGTCTCTTCCGTCCCCGCCGCCGCGATCCGCTGCACGACCTCCTTCCGCCACTCCACCCGCTGCCCCCGCGCCGCCGCCGCCACCCGCCGCTCGATCTCGGCGTCGAGCGAGTCGAGGAGCGCGGGGTTCACCGAGCGGAGGTCCATGGTGAACGACACCTCCTGCGGGATGGCGTTGAACACCTCGCCCCCGTCGAGGATGCCGACGTTGAACACCGCCCCGCCGCGCCCCTCGGGGACCTGGATCTCGTAGATCGACCGCACCGCGTCGGCCAGCGCCCGCGCCGGGTGCGGCTTCCCCGCGCTGGTGACCGTGTGGCTCCCGCCGCCGGTGAAGTGGTAGCGCGTCCAGTAGATCCCCAGCGCCCCGTACCACACCGGCCCCAGCCCGCCGTCGAGCGCCACCAGCATGTCGGGGCGCGGGTTGTGGGCCAGCCACCAGTCCATCCCGCGCAGCCCCACCTCCTCCTGCGTGGTGCCGATGAACACCAGGTCGCCGCGGGTCCGCACCCCCGCCTCCTTGATCGCCCGGATCACCGCCAGCATGTTCGCCAGCGACGCCGAGTTGTCGTACACCCCCGGCGCGCGCATCACCGGCCCGTCGCGCCGCACGGTGACGTCGGTGTCGATGGGGTGGACCGTGTCGAGGTGCGCGGCGAAGACGATGGTGGGCCCGCCGCCGGTCCCCCGCCGCCGCCCCACGACGTTGCCGATGGAGTCGACGCTCACCTCCAGCCCCGCGGCCTCCATCTGCGCGCGGACGTATTCCCCGCGCCGCTGCTCCTGGCGCGAGGGGGCGGGGATCTCGGTGATCCGCACCCACTCCTCCACCTGGGCGGGGAAGTTGCGCTCGATCCACCCCAGCGCGTCGCGCACCGCCGGGCGCTGGGCCACGCCCGGCGAGAAGAGCGAGGGGTGGCTCTGCGCCTCCGCCCCGGCCGGCGCGAAGGCCAGGGCGGAGGCGGCGGCGAGGCGGGCGGCGGCGGCGCGGGGCGCGAAGAGGCGTCGCATGGCGGATGCGGGAGCGGGGGCGGCCTGTTATGCTACGGGGAGGACGTGCCCGACACGATGCACCCGCGCGCGCCGCGCGGCAAGGCGCGGGGGGCGCGCGGGGGAGACCGAGAGCCGCGAGGAGACGATGAGGATGCGCGCGTCGCTGGAGGAGGAGCTGCGGGAGGCGCACCAGGCGCTGGCGAAGGCCGAGCTGGACCGCGACGTGGAGGCGCTGAAGCGGCTGATCCACGAGCAGTTCATGGGCGTCGACCCCAGCGGCGCCCTCCTGGGCCGCGACGACGTCATCGAGACGTACACCGGCGAGCTCTTCATCCTCCAGTCGCTGGTGGTCGAGGAGCAGCACGTGCGCGTGGCCGGCGACACCGGCGTCGTCACCGCCGACTCGATCATGCGCGGCCGCACCCCCACGGGCGATTTCGAGCGCCGCGTCCGCTTCAGCGACGTCTACGTCCGCGAGGGCGGCGCCTGGCGCCTCTTCGCCTCCCACGTCACCCCCCTGTCGCGCTCGGCCGGGTTCCACTCGTAGCCGGCGCGCCTGCCGGGAGGGCCGGCCCGGCGGGAACGAAGCGAGGCCGCCCCGGCAGTGCGCCGGGGCG
>DATACF010000304.1:0-6927 GCA_036259235.1 Longimicrobium sp.
GGGCTCGGGGGGCGGGGTCCAGTCCTCGTCGTCGCGCGGGTCGCCGTAGGTGAGGCAGAAGCGGCCGATCCGCTCGTCGCAGTCGCCGCCGCCGCGGTCGGAGGTCCAGGGGAGGTGGCGGAAGCGGAGGCGCTCGAAGTCGGCCTGCGCGTCGCGCGCCTCGCGCCGCGCGGCGCCCGGCTGCACGGCCGCCGGGGTGCGCGCGGGGGCCTGCGCGAGCGCCGCCGTCTCCATCCCCAGCGCCAGGAGCGCGATCCACGCCGTCCGCATCGGCCTCTCCGGAATCGGTTCCGCGTCGGTGTCCTGGGATGAGACGAACGAGGCGTGCCGCTCTCTGACGCGCGCCGCCCGTCCCCATCCCCAAGATTAGCATCGGGTTAAGGGGTCGCGACAGGGGAAGGTGGCTGCGGGGGAAGGACTTGCGCGATCCGTGCCTTTCGATGATCTTATCTGCGCCGCCCCGACAGGGGCGGCGGGCCGTGGGAGTCTCCCCGCGGGGAGGCCCCGACGACAGCCCCGGACCGGCGACGGTCCCCGGTGTCCACGCCCAATGTTCTCCCGAAACGAAGGAGGTGATCCCTTGGCCAATACGAGCGCTGCGCGCGACCTGACACGGGCAAGCGATCGCCGCCCCGGCTTCTGACCGCCGGAGCAAGGCGAAAGTCTCACACCGCGTCGGCGGGTGCCAGGCGGCATCGCGTCGGGTGGCGGCAGACAAACGGAAGCGCCCCCGGACCTCGGTCCGGGGGCGTTTTCGCGTCTCCCTCTTTCCGCCGTCCGCGGCGCGGCGCATCTTAGCCCCATGACCAGGAGCGAGCACATCATCGGGACGCACGCCGTGGACAACGGCGGCATGGACATGGCGGCGCGGCGGGCGGCGGCGGCGGGGATGCGCGCGCTCCAGTGCTTCACCGCCATCCCCAAGTTCTACGGCGACAAGAGCACCATCAAGCCGGCGCGCGTCGAGCGCTTCCAGCAGGCGCTGGAGGAGACGGGGATCCGCCCCGAGCACGTCGTCGTCCACGGCGCCTACGTCCTCAGCGTCGCCACCGCCGAGCCCGACAAGTGGGAGCGGGCGGCGGCGGGGCTGAAGAAGGAGATGGAGCGCTCCGTCACCCTCGGGGTGGGCGCCGTCTGCTTCCACCCCGGCTCGGCCAGCGACGGCGACCCCGCCGCGGCGGCGAAGCGGGTGGCGAAGGCCATCGCCCAGGCGCTGGAGGCCAACCCCGGGAAGACGCGCCTCCTGGTGGAGAACACCGCCGGGGCGGGGAAGACGCTGGGGCGCACCGCCGCCGAGGTGGCCGACATCCTCCGCCACGTCCCCGATTCCTTGCGCGAGCGCACCGGCTACGGGCTCGACACCTGCCACCTCTTCGCCTCGGGATACGACATCCACGCCTCCAGGGCGCGGCTCTCGGCCATCCTGGACGAGTTCGAGGAGGCCACGGGCGAGGCGCCGGGGTTCTTCCACCTCAACGACAGCGAGGGGGGGCTGGGGACCAACCGCGACCGCCACATGCTCCTCGGCGAGGGGCAGATCGGCGCCGAGCCCTTCCGCTGGCTCCTGGAAGACCGCCGCAGCCGCGGCATCCCCCTCATCCTCGAGACGCCGCAGGTCCACTACGACGTCGCCGCCGACGACGCCTCGGCCGACCCCAACGACGTGGCGATGTTCGAGCTCCTCTCCGGCTTCTCGAAGAAGAAGTGACCCTCCCCGGACGGCGGACGATGCCGCGGACGCTCCTCCTCTCCCCGATGGCGCTCGCCCTGGCGGCGTGCATGACGACGGTCCCCGTGGGGACGCGGCCGGCCGGCGCGCCCGTGGGCGGCGGCGGGAGCGCGTCGCCGGGCCCGGAGGAGGTGGCGGAGCTGGTGAACCGCCACCGCCAGCGCGTGGGGTGCCCGGCGCTGGTGTGGGACGCGGGGGCGGCCCGCGCGGCGCAGGCGCACAGCGACGACATGGCGCGGCGCGGCTACTTCGCGCACGCCTCCCCCGAGGGGACGAACGTGGGGCAGCGGCTGAGCGCGCAGGGCGTGCGGTGGCGCGCCATCGCCGAGAACCTGGCCGAGGGGCCGGCGACGGCGGAGGGGGCGCTCCGCCTCTGGCTGGCCAGCAGCGGCCACCGCCGCAACCTGGAGTCGTGCACCTACACGCACCACGGCGTGGGGCTCCGGGGCGGGCGGTGGACGCACGTCTTCTTCACCCCCCTGGACTAGAGCGAGGCGCGCGTGGCGGAGACCGACGTCGGGCGCAGGCGCCAGCTGCGGCGCCGCTTCCTGGAGCTGCTCTACGCGTCGTCGGAAGAGGGCGACAGCGAGTACCGCGACGGCTACGAGATCGGCGACCAGCTGGGGATCTCGCGGCAGGACGCCGAGCGGATCGTCCGCTACCACGAGGACCACGGCTACGCCCGCAAGAGCGGGACGCACGGGCTCACGGTGCGGATCACCGCGCAGGGGATCGACCACATCGAGGCCACGGGAGGGGAGGCGTGATCGTCACCACGCTGAAAGAGGCCGACCGCTTCGCGCCGCTGGTGCCCCGGATGGACGAGGCGCTGGCGTGGCTCCGCGCCTTCGACCCCGCCCTCCCCGACGGTCGCCACGCCATCGACGGCGACCGCCTCTACGCGCTGGTCTCCAGCTACGACACGGGCCCCGGCACCGAGAAGCGCTTCGAGGCGCACCGCCGCAACTTCGACGTCCAGTACGTCGTCTCGGGCGTCGAGCGGATCCTCCACACCCGCGCGGAGGGGCTGTCGGTGGAGGTCCCGTACGACGAGGCGGAGGACATCGTGTTCTTCGCCGAGCCGAAGGTCAGCAGCTCGATCCTGATGCCGGCGGGGAGCGTCGCCCTCTTCTGGCCCGGCGACGCCCACAAGCCCGGGTGCATGGCCGGCGGCCGCGACCCCGTCCGCAAGGTGGTCGTCAAGGTCCGTCTCTGACCCGGGCTCCGAGAACTGCAATCTCACGCAGAGAAGCAGAGTCAGCAGAGAACAGCTGCAGTTCCTCTGCTGGCTCTGCTTCTCTGCGTGAGACCTGGTTTTTCGGGGACCCGATCGTCGCGACGAAAGAGCGCCCGCCCCGGAAGACGCCGGGGCGGGCGCTTTTTCTCGATCGCGATAGAAGCGGATCAGGCCGTCGCCAGCTCGCCTTCGAGGGCGGCGATGCGGGCCTCGACCTGGGCGCGGTCGGGGGCGCCGGGGGCCAGCTCCAGCGAGGTGCGCAGGTCGCGCGCGGCCTCGTCGGCGCGCCCCAGGTCGGCCAGCGCCACCGCGCGGTTGCGGTAGAGCGCGGGGTTCTCGGGGGCCAGCGAGACGGCGCGGTCGAGGTCGGCGAGCGAGGCGTCGAGGCGGCCGGCCGTGTAGTGGAGGACGGCGCGGTTGGCCAGCACCAGCGGCTGCGCCGGGTCGGCCGCGAGCGCCGCGTCGTAGTCGGCCAGCGCCTCGTCCTTGCGGCCCACGAAGTCGAGGACCTGCGCCCGCCCCACCCGCGCCACCTTCGCCCCCGGCTCCAGGTCGAGCGCGCGCGAGTACGCGGCGAGCGCGTCGTCGAGGCGGCCCATGCTCCGGTAGCACTGGCCCAGGTTAGTCCACACCTCCTGGTACGGCGGGCTCAGGCGGACGGCCTCGAAGTAGTCGGCGAGCGCCTCCTCGAAGCGCCCCATCCGCATGTGCTCGCCCCCGCGGTCGTTGTAGTACTCGGAGTAGTTGGGGTCCATCTCCATCGCCGCCGAGTAGTACGAGATCGCCCGCTCCGACTCGCCCATGGAGGTGTAGACCTGGGCGATGTTGTACAGCAGCACCGAGCGGTGGAGGCGGTGGCGCTCGCCGGTGAGGTGCTCGGTGATCTCGTCGAACCCCGACTGGCAGAGGTCGATGGCCTCCTGCGGCCGCCCCTGGCGGTGGCGGACCAGCGCCAGCCCGTTGTTCAGGAAGACGTGGAGGAAGTGCCGGTCCTCGGGGGCCAGCGAGGGGTCCTCGATCAGCCGGAGCGCCTCGGCCAGGTACAGGTCGGCCTTCCGCTGGTCCTTCACCGGGAGGAAGCGGGCGTGGAGCATGGCCATGATGTAGCAGACGCGCGCGCGGTCGCCCGGGGCGGAGATCTTCTCCAGCGCCTCCTCCTTCACCACCCGGTGCGCCTCGTCCATCCGCCCGGCGGCCGCCAGGCACCCGAAGATGCTCCCCACCAGGTTCCAGCGGGTGAAGTACCCCTCGCCGGTGGCCGCCGCGTCGAGGTGCGCCAGCACCGCGGGGGCGTAGCGGAGGGCGTCCTCGTAGTAGCCGTGGTGGTTCAGCCGCCCCAGCGCCAGCGCCTCCCACCGGTACCCCCGCTCCGGGGTGTCGCTCTCGGCCCAGAGGCGGACCAGCCGGGGGAAGAGGTGGTCGCGCATCCGCAGGTCGGTCCCCACCTCGGCCTCCAGCGTCTCCGCCCGGGCCCGCGCCTCGGCGGGGGAGAGGCGCTCGGCGTCGGCCGGGAGCTCCAGGCGGACGGCGAGCGCCGGCGCGGCCAGGCGGAGGGCCTGGAGCGCCTCCTCGCCCCGCCCCGGCTCGACGGCGACCACCAGCGTGAGGTTCAGCGCCTCGCCGCGGCGCCGCGCCACCTCGCGGCAGAAGCCCCGCACCAGCGCGCCGGCGCGGTCGAAGTCGTCGGCCACCAGCACCCAGCGGGGGGCGGGGCGGCGCCGCTGCCAGGCGTCGAGGAGGTCCACGACGCCCGCCGAGATCCGGTGGGCGCGGTCGACGGCGTAGTTGCGCACCGCCTCGGCGCCCACGGCCAGGTCGGTGAGCGACTTCGGCGGCGCCAGGCGCGGGCGGAGGGGCGGATGGACGGTGGCGAGCTCGATGGCGTGCGCCTCCAGGAGGTCGGGGGCGTGCGCGTCCAGCGCCGGGAGGAGCCCCTCGACGAGCGCGTCGACCCCCGCCCAGGGGCCGTTCTCGTCGAAGTCGCAGGGGAGGAGCCAGGCGGAGGCGCCCCCTTCGGCGGCCGCCGCGGTCCACTCCGTCAGCGCGAGGCGGCGGCTCCGGCCGCGCTCCGCTTCCAGCACGATCACCCCGGCCGGAGCACCGGAGGGGTTCGGTAGCGCGCGCTCCCAATGCATGTCGGTACACACCTTCTTCTGGGGGATTTCTTTCCCGGTCCCCGCGTCGGCGGCGGAAGCGGCGGAGGCTTCCCGGGGGGAACGTGGGAGGGCCGCCCACGGGTGCGGACGGCCCTCCGCGAGGATCTGCTAAGGGAATTAGCAGATCCAGGGGCACTCCCAGCACGCGTACAGCGCCGGAGCGGTCTTCACGGGCTCGCTCGAAAGCAGCGTGAACGTGGTCATCGATGTCACCTCCTTTCCATGTGTTTGAAGTGAGCGCGAAGTCGCTTCGGGAGCGGTGTCGATCGGCGTCGATCCCGGCCGTCAACCTGTGGCGGCATCGAACGTCCTCGGCCTTCCCGTCCCCCGGCGCGGGTCGGAACCTCTGTCCACGTGGCGCCAGGGGCCGGCGCGCGAGGCGCCGGCCGCTGGTACGCGGATCGGGATCAATCGGGGATCGCCGTCCCGGTGCGGGACGTTCGGTGTCAGCGGATCGGGATGCGGACGCCGACGGTGAAGGAGCCGCCCCAGTCGTCGCCCTGCGAGCCGCCGCGCTCGCGGAAGGACGACACCCGGGGGCCGCGGGTGCCGACGCCCTCGACGTAGAGGTCGTAGCGGCCCACGTCCCACGCCACGCCCGCGCCCAGCCGCGCGTTGGCGAAGAGCTTGTCGCCGGGGACCACCTCCTCGCCCCCCTCCGACAGGTGGCTCTGCTTGAAGTCGAAGTGCTCCATCCCCACCCCCGCCACCAGGTACGGCCGCAGGTCGAGGACGCGCGGGCCCTGGATGATGGCGTCGAGGTTCAGCGACTTCACCGAGGTGCGATATTGCGATCCGTATCCCTCCTCGATCTGGAAGAGCCCCGGGCGGGCGTAGCCGAAGGTGGTGCGGAGCCCCACCCCGCGGAGCGGCGTCGCCACCTGGGCGCCCACCGTGAGCCCGGTGGTGGCGCCGTGGCGCGCCTCGCTCAGCTCGCCGTTGTACCCCCGGTCGAGGATCCGCGCGCTCAGCTCGCCCATCCCCACGATCAGCTGCACCTTCGGCGGCGGCGCCACCTCCTGCGCGGCGGCGGGTGCGGCGGCGGCGAGCGCCAGCGTGGCGAGGGCGGTCCCGACGACGGTCTTTCTCATGCTGCCTCCCTGGAATGGCTTGGGGTCCGTTCTCCGCGGTCCTCCGGGACCCGGGCGACGGCGAGCGCCCGTCCGGCCGCGGCGAGGGGGTGAACCCGCCGCCCGGGCGTGGGGTTCCGGGATCATGTGTTTGTTGGACAAAGTACTGTCCTGCAAGCACTTGGGCGTGTTTGCCGGACACGGTGACACGTGTCGTCCGCACACGATTCCGGAGGGGAACGTCCGTAGTCCGCGCGCTCCTGCGTTCTCAGGGTGAGGGAGGCGCGCGGCGCCCCGAGCGCGATGGACCCGCGAGGAGGAGGGTCGATGGGAGATCCGGACGTGAGACAGCGGGATCAGGCGAGACCACGAGACCGATAGAGAGCACACGCCCGCGCCCCGGGGGGAGGAAACCGGACCGGCTCCCCGGATGGCGCGAGGCGACAGAGAGGCCGGGGCGGCTTGCCCTGCCCCGGCCCACCGCCGCCCCGCACGGGCGGCACCGTTCCCCCAGCCGCGAGCAAACCCAGGAATCGGCGCGCCGGCGTGTCCTCCGGCACATGCGTCCGACGGCGGCGGCGGGGGCCCCGGCCCGACCCGGGGTGTGGGACGCAGGATGCCGACGCGGGGGCGGGCCCCGCGGGAGCGACGCCCGGCCGGGACCTCCCTTCGCGTGGAGCCTGCCGCCCGGCCGGGCACCGTCGGTGACGTGAACACAAAGAGAGGCGGGGGGGG
>DATACF010000305.1:0-8497 GCA_036259235.1 Longimicrobium sp.
CCCGCTTCCGACACGGAGAGAAGGGTCTCATACCCGTTCCCTGGACGAAAGCGCAGAGCAGGCGCTTGAGAGGCAGTCGCATCCGGGAGAGGAAAGCCCGCGTTCCACCGTGGAGCCATGGGCGGAGATGAGTATCGAAAGGTTTCGAAGAGGCCCCTCCGGTCCTTTCTCTGGTCGATCGGCGTCCGCCCGCCGCGTCCGCGCCTTCGAGGATCGCAAACTACGTAATCAGGAGGGTCGGCGCGGAAGCCGGCCCCTGCTCCACGTCCCCCGATTACGCAGTTGAGAGGGCCTGAACGAGCACGAGACCCCGATCGTGGGCGAGATCGATCGCACCATCCGATGCGGCATCTTGCTGTTCTTCTCCTGCCCCAGCGGCGGGGCGTGGATGTCCCGGCGAAGGGGTCCCGCGGGGCGCCGGATGTTTCGCCGGGCTGGCCGAAGCGGCGGGGAGGCATCAGATTGTGCGCGGCGGAGCGGCCGTCCTCCCCGGATGGCGTTGCGAAATGTCCCCGACGTACCGCTTGCCGGTCTTCGATCCCGCACCTTCCTTTCGAACGCCCGTCACGGCACTCCCGCTCCATCCCCCATTCATCCTGAAAGGCCGACGATGCTCCCGACCCACCTCCGCGCCGCCGCGCGCGGCGCCTTCCTGGCGCTCGCCGCGCTCCCCCTCCTCGCCGCCGCCGCCGCCGCGCAGGAGACGGTCCCCGCCGACAGCGCCGTCCCCGTCGTCCCCCGCGGCCCCTTCGTGGGCTTCGTGGTCGAGGCGTCGGGCGAGTACGGCGGCGACGTGGTGGCGACGACGCTCTTCGACGACGGCTCGACGCAGGAGACGCACGGCGGCCAGGGGGTGACGGCCGCCGTGGGCCTCCGCCTCCGCCCGCGCGTCGACTCGCCGCTGGGGCTGCGCGCCACGGTGGGGCTCAAGTACGTCACCACCAAGGCCACCAACGCCCACATCACCTTCACCCGCGTCCCCATCGAGGTCGTGGGCTCGTACGACGTCGCGGGCGACTTCTGGGTGGGCGGCGGCTACGTCCACCACACCGCCGTCCGCTACCGCGGCGACGGGATCGGCCCCGACGCCGACTTCGACGACGCCGGCGGCGCCACCGTCGAGGCCGGGTGGCGGGGGATCGCGCTGACCTACACCGCCATCCGCTACACCCACGAGAACGACGAATTCGACGGCGGGAGCTTCGGCGTCTCTTTCACCCACACCTTCGGCGGCCGCTAGCCCCCGGGGGGAGATCCGGCCCCCGCTCTCCCGTCGTATGCAGGTCGACGCGAAGAGCGGGGGCGATCCGGAGCGGCGCCGAACGAGCGTTCGTCCACGGCCAGGCACCGTGAAGAGCCGCGCCGTGGCTGGAAGATCGCCGTAAACGCATGGCGCGCCGGCGGGTCGGAGCGCGCGCCGGCCGTCACGAGGCCCTTGCGCGGAACGGCGGGAGGATTAGATTCTTGCCCCTGCACAACGAACTGATACGCCTGTCCGTAGCACGTTCGTCCGAAGTCCACGTAGTAGTCCCCCGAAAAAGGCACCCCGGTCGCGAGGCCGGTCCGCAAAGCCGATGGGTCTTCCCGCCCGGGGAGACGGCCAGGCTGCCGAATGGACGCATCCAGGACCCCAACTCTGGTGCGGGCTGCCGATCATGCGAGTCTCCACACAGCAGCAGCAGGGCCCCCGTCTCATGCCGCGCGCGCGGCTGGCCGTCGTGGCGCTCCTCGCCCTCGCGGCGGCGTGCGCCGACGACGGCGTCTCGCCGGCGGCGCGCATCCGCGCGGAGAGCGCGGCCGTTCATTCCCGGGGCAACCCGCACCTCGTCTCCAACGCCGTCAAGTACCGCGACAGCGGCGCCCCGCACGCCACCGGCCGCTCCGGCACCGCGCGGCTGGCGGCGCGCGCGCTGGTCGACTCGCTCGGCCGCACCCGCCTGGTGGTGACCACCGGCGACCTCGACGACACGGCGTCGGCCCCGGGGCGGATCGTCAAGATCCAGCTCAAGGCGTGGGCCCCGGACGGCACCTTCCTGGGGACGCGCAACTTCAACGGGCTCACCGGCGGCGGCACCTGGGTCTCCGACCTCCCGGGGGTCGGGCACGGCGCGCGGATCCAGGTGCAGGGGAACGTCCGCGGGATCGACGGGCGCCGCACCGACGTGGTGACGATCACCGAGACCGTCAAGGCGGCCCCCCGCCTCGACGTGGCGCTCGACGCCCCGGAGCGGGTCCTCCCCGGCGCCCCGATCCCCCTGGTGGCGGTGGTCACGGAGGTGGGGGGAGACGTGGGCGCCCGCACCGACTGCGTCCTCTACGTGAACGGGCACGCGGTCGACAGCGCGAAGGGGATCTGGGTGGACGCGGGCGACGCGGTGAGCTGCGCCTTCACCTACGTCTTCGGCCCCGGCGACCACACCGTGCAGGTGCGGCTGGAGGGCGGGGCCACCGGCGAGTCGCCGGTCGCTCGCGTCCGCGCGGAGGTGTCCAACACCGCCACCTTCGACGCCAGCGCCGAGGACCGCACGGTCGAGGCGACGCGCCTGATGGAGTACCACTGGGAGCGCCCGGACGGGGTGCGGAAGGAGTACCGCAACCTCGAGCAGGATTCCGAGCGGTCGCAGCGCGTCACGGTCAACGGCTCGCTCCCGCGGGCGGCGGTCTGGCCGCTGGCCTCGGTGTCGCTGGAGATGGAGTCGGGGGGGACGGTGTGGCAGGAGAGCGCGTGGGCGCTGGTCGGCGGCGTCTTCGACCCCGCCACGGGGCTGACGTGCGCGACGCAGCCGGTGCTGTCGCCGGGCTCCATGTTCCACCTCTGCAGCTCGGCGACCGCGACGACGTTCGGCTACACGCGCTTCGCGGGGACGGTGACCTACCACTCCGACGGCTTCGCCCGGCAGTGGGACGGGGCCGGCGCGCGGACGAACAACTACGAGTGGAACGACACCTGGACCACCCACGTCACGGGGAGCGGGCACATGCGCCAGTGGGGCGCCGACGTCCGGGTGCGGATCGAGGTCACCGACGCCGACGGGACCTTCGGGGGGACGCCGGTGATGACGCTGCAGCCGTTCGAGGAGATCCTCTCGACCACGCCGCGCTCGTGCACCCTCGAGTACCACTACTGGCTGGAAGGCAACGCGCAGGAGACCTGCACCTCCGGGAGCGCCCGCGAGTTCGGGCGGCGCGGCGACGCCGAGGGGTGAGGGATGCAGGACCGGCGAGGGAGACCGCCGGGAGCACGATAATGGGCAAACTTGAGAATCGCTGAGACAATGCGAGCGGGGGAGCGGCCGGCGACGGTCGCTCCCCCGCGGTCTTTCTCCTCCGATCCAAATAAAAACCAACGACCCGTCTCACGCAGAGGGAGCAGAGGAACCGCGTGGTAGTTCTCTGCTTCCTCCGCTGCCTCTGCGTGAGACCGGGTTTTTACGGCTTTGGACTCTCACAGGGGGCACAGGGGACACGGGGGGAGCTTCGTCTCGCGCCGATCTCCCCCTGTGCCCTCTGTGTCCCCTGTGAGAGATTTGCAATTTTAGGATGTCCGGATCACGCCAGGCTCTCGCACCAGCGGAGGACGTCGGCGAAGCGGCGGTTCTCCAGGGCGCCGAAGAGCGGGTTGCGGCCCAGCTTCGCGCGGGTGAGGGCGGGAGAGGTGAGGCCGCAGAGGAAGCGCGCCTGCTGCCGCGGCTCGCCGAGGGCGTCGGGGTGCGCGTCGCGAAGCGCGCGGAAGGCGCCGGCGTCGAGCGCGTCCTCGATCGGCGGGAGGGGGCGCGGGGCGGGGAAGACGGCGGCGCGCCCCGTCTGGCAGAAGGTGCAGTGGCCGCACGGCGCCTCGCGGAGCTCGCCGAAGTGCGCCAGGAGCCGGTTGGTGATGCACCCGTCGTGGGTGGCCAGCGCCACCGTGTCGGCCACGCGGGAGATCTCCTGCCGCTCGCGCCGCTCGAAGCGCTCCAGGAGCTCGGCCACCAGCGCGTCCGCGTCCACCTTGGGCGCCACGCGGGTGAAGCGCTGCCGCGCCTCGCTCGCCTCCACCGTGGCCCACCCCTGCTCGCCCAGGTACTCCACCGCCCGCACCACCCGCTGCCGGTCTTCGCCCAGCGCCAGCGCGACCTCCTCGGGGTTCAGCGTGTGCCACTGCCGCCCCGGCTTCGCCTGGTCGAAGATCCCCCGGACGAACGCCTGCCGGGCCGGGTCGAAGCGGGCCAGGATCTCGGGGAGGGGGGTCTCCAGCCGGACCCGGTACCCCGCGTAGAAGGGCGTCCCCTGGCGGAGGATTCCCAGGAGCTCCAGGTAGGTGAGCGCGGTCCGCACCACCAGCTGGCGGATGTCGTGGCGGGCCGAGAGGTCGAAGATGCTGACGTCGAACGCCGGGCCGGCGCCGAGGATCTCGCCGACGAACGAGCGGACGGCCGTCTCGGTGGGCGTGTCGCCGTACGCGAAGTTCTCCAGCGTCGCCACGTCGTCGGTCCCGCCCAGGAGCTCCACCGTGGACGGCCGGCCGTCGCGCCCCGCGCGCCCGATCTCCTGGCTGTAGCTCTCCAGCCCCTTGGGGAGGTTGAAGTGGTAGACGTAGCGGACGTCCGCCTTGTCGATGCCCATGCCGAACGCGATCGTCGCCACGACCATGGCGTCGTCCGAGGCCTTCCACCACTCCTGCACGGCGGCGCGCTCCTCGTCCTTCATCCCCGCGTGGTAGGCGCGCGCGGGGATCCCCGCCTCGGCCAGCCGTTTCGACACCCACTCGGCGGTCTTCTGGAGGGTGACGTAGACGATCCCCGCGCCGGGCGGGCGCGAGCGGATGCGCTCGACCAGGACGCGGGCGCGCTCGTGGCCGGCGACCGGGTGGCTGGAGAGGAAGAGGTTGGGGCGGTGGAAGCCGGTGACGACGGCGTCCTCCCGCGGGATGCGGAAGGAGTCGCAGATGTCCTCGACCACCTGCGGGGTCGCGGTGGCGGTGAGCGCCAGGACGCGCTCGGCGTTCATGGCCCGCGCGGTGTCGGCGAGCTTCAGGTAGTCGGGACGGAAGTTGTGCCCCCACTCGGAGATGCAGTGCGCCTCGTCGACCGCGAAGACGGCGATCCGCACCTTGGAGAGGAGCTCCAGGAAGCGCTCGTTGTTGAAGCGCTCGGGGGAGACGTAGAGGAGGCGGAGCCGCCCCGCACGGAGGTCGCGCTCGACGGCGCGCGACTCGTCGTAGCTGAGCGTGCTGTCGAGGCGGGCGGCGTCGATCCCCCGGGCCCGGAGCGCGTCGATCTGGTCCTTCATCAGCGCGATCAGCGGCGAGACGACGATCGTGGCGCCGTCGACCAGGAGCGCGGGGAGCTGGTAGCAGAGCGACTTCCCGCCCCCGGTGGGGAAGACGGCGAGCGCGGCGCCCCGCTCCAGCAGCGCGCGGATGGCCCGCTCCTGCCCGGGGCGGAAGTCGGAGAGCCCGAAGCGGCCCCGGAGGACCTCGCGCAACACGGCGGGGTCGGTGGCGGGCGCGTCTTCGGGGAGGGACGGGGCTTCGTCGAGTCGAGTCATCTGCCGGTCCTCAGGGGTGTGCACGACGTCCACTTTGCGCGCGAAGGTAAAGGGGCCGCCGGGGGGCGCGCAAGCCCTTCGGTTTTCGCCAGTTAGCGTGTGCGGCCGGTGTCGCGTCCGGCGCGTCGGCGCCCTCTTGCGGCGTCAGAAAAGACCGAGCTGCCCCTTCGTGTCGTGCGGGCGTCGGAAGTGCTCGGTCGAGAGGGGGGCGTGCTCCCCGTCGAGCCCGGCCTTGCGGCGGGCGGCGTGGAAGAGGGCGCGGAGGGAGTCGGCGTAGACCCCCTCGCCGCGCATCCGGGAGCCGAAGCTGGCGTCGTTCAGCTTTCCGCCGCGGATCTCGCGGATGCGGCCGAGGACCTTCTCCTTGCGGTCGGGGAAGTGCGTCTCCAGCCAGCTCTCGAAGAGCTCCTTGAGGGCGAAGGGGAGGCGTAAGGGGATGTAGTGCGCCCCGCTCGCCCCCGCGTCGGCGACCGCCTGGAGGATGGCGGGGACCTCGTGGTCGGTGAGGCCGGGGATCACCGGGGCCACCAGGACGCGCACGGGGACGCCGGCCTTCGCCAGCGTCTCGATGGCGGCGAGGCGGCGCTTCGGGGTCGAGGTGCGGGGCTCCAGGACGCGCTGGAGCTTCTCGTCGAGGCTCGTGACGGAGACGTTGACCGCCGCGGCGCCGTACGCCGCCATCCCGGCGAGGACGTCGGCGTCGCGGGTCACCAGGTGGTTCTTGGTGACGATGGCGACGGGGTTGCGGAAGTCGGCCAGCACCTCGAGGCAGCGGCGGGTGATCCGCAGCTTCCGCTCGGCGGGCTGGTAGCAGTCGGTGACGCCGCTCATGGCGATCGGCTGCGGGGCCCACTTCGGCGAGGCGAGCGCCTGGCGGAGGAGCTCGGGGGCGTCCTCCTTCACCAGGATCTTCGTCTCGAAGTCGAGCCCGGCCGAGAAGCCCAGGTACTCGTGCGTGGGGCGGGCGAAGCAGTAGATGCACCCGTGCTCGCACCCGCGGTACGGGTTGACGCTGACGTCGAACCCCACGTCCGGGCTGTCGTTGCGGCTCAGGATGCTCTTCGTGGCGTCGCGCAGGAAGACCGTGCGCGGGCCCGGCGCGTCGTCCTCGTCGGCGTCGAGGAAGTCGCCGTCGGGGACGAAGTCGATCTGCACGAACCGGTTGACCGGGTTGTGCGCGGCGCCCCGTCCCCGCAGGGCGACGAGGGGGCGGGCGACGGCCACGTCGTCGGTCTCGGGGACGAAGTCGTGGGTGCTAAGTCCCGAGTCCTGAAGGACGTGCGCGTTCGGCTTCCGGTGGTGCGGGTCACGCGGGTTCATCCGCCAAAGTTAAAACCGAAGACACTCCGAAGCAACCCTGCAGCCCGGCGCGCGCCCTTGCGGCGGCGGCGAGGGGGTGGCACACTCGCGATTTCCCCTCGACGTCGACCGCGGTGCCGATCGGCCCGCGGACCTCCGAGATCGAAGTGAAAGCGAGAGAACGGTGCTGACCCTCCAGGTGATCGTCGCCAGCACGCGCCCCGGGCGGAAGGGGCCCGCCGTCGCGTCCTGGTTCCTCGGGCAGGCGCGGGCGCACGGCGGCTTCCGGGTCGAGGAGGTGGACCTCGCCGAGGTGGGGCTCCCCCTCTTCGACGAGCCGCGCCACCCGCGGCTGCGCCAGTACGAGCACGCGCACACCCGCGCCTGGAGCGAGACCGTCTCCCGCGGCGACGCCTACGTCCTGGTGACCCCCGAGTACAATTTCGGCCCGCCGCCCTCGCTGGTGAACGCCTTCGACTACCTCGTCCACGAGTGGGCGTACAAGCCGGCCGGCTTCGTCAGCTACGGCGGCGTCTCCGGCGGGCTCCGCGGCGTGCAGGCCACCAAGGGGATCGTGACCGCGCTGAAGATGATGCCGATCCCCGAGGCCGTCGCGATCCCGATGTTCACCCAGCACCTCGACCAGGAGACGGGCGCCTTCGACCCCGGCGCGGTGCAGGCGAAGGCCGCCGCCACCATGCTCGACGAGCTGGCGAGGTGGGCGGGGGCGCTCCGGCCGCTCCGGCCCTGACCCGGCGCGCTCGACCGGCGCCGTCGCCCCCGCCGAAAGAGCCGCGGCCTCGCCCCGAGGCCGCGGCTTTTTCGCGTCCGCCTCCGGGCGCGCCGGCGGTCGCGGGGGTGGGGGCGAAGCGGGCTTCGCCGGCCGGCGCCCCGGGCGCGCCGCGCCGAAGCGGGCTTCGCGGGGAGGCGAGGAAAATCAACGACTTAGCGCGGTACGCGCGGTGCTTTTCCGGGGGGGGCGCAGTCGAACCTTTTCTTTCCCCTTTCCCTGGAGGAGACCATGCACGACCTCGACCGCACCTTCCTGGAGCTCGAGCCCACGCACGCCGCCCCGGCGCAGCCCTGGAGCGCGCCCTCCACCCCGTTCGCCCGCGAGGTCGCCGCGGCGGCGGGCGCGGTGCCGCCGCCCTTCTCCCGCGAGGTGCCGCTGGCGCCGGGCGCCGTGGCCCCGCCGCCGTTCGCGCGGGAGGTGGCGTACGCGGGCGGGACGCAGAACCAGGAGGTCTTCGACGAGGTGACGGAGATGGAGCTGGCGGCCGAGCTGCTGGGCGCCCAGTCGGACCACGAGATGGACCACTTCCTGGGTGGGCTCCTGCAGAAGGCCGGGAGCCTCCTGGGCCAGGCGCTGCACTCGTCGGTGGGGCAGGAGATCCTCGGCGGCCTGAAGGGGCTGGCCAAGAAGGCGCTCCCCGCGGCCGGGGCGGCGCTCGGCAACCTGATCGTCCCCGGCGTGGGGGGGAACATCGGCCGGATGCTGGCCGAGGGGGCGGGGAACGCGCTGGGGCTGGAGCTGGAGGGGATGAGCCCGGCCGACCAGGAGTTCGAGGTGGCCCGCCGGGTGGTGCGGCTGGGCGCCCACGCGGCGCGCCACGCCGCCGGCTTCACCCCCGCCAGCCAGGCCGAGGCCGCGCGCGCCGCGAACGTCGCCCTG
>DATACF010000306.1:0-1612 GCA_036259235.1 Longimicrobium sp.
TGCAGCTTCACCACGTGGAGTTTGCGCATGTCGGGCTCCTGTTCGAGGAAAGTGAACGAAGAGCACGAAGATACCCGCCACTTCCACAGAGGTCTACAACTACGGCGCCCGCAGCCCGGCCCGGAGCGCAGCGGAGGGACATGCCCAGAGCCGTCGTTCGCCGTTGCCGTAACGCAGACCGCCCCGCCTCCGAAGCCTTCGGAAGCGGGGGCGATCCCGTCTCGATCCGCCAAACGACCTACCGCGAGTACGACGCGAGCAGGTTGCCCAGGTTGGTCTGCACCCCCCGCGCGCCGCCGGTGTTCCGCCCGTTGTAGAGGAACGAGAAGACGACGAGCTCGCCGTTCTGCGTGCGGACGTACCCGGACAGCGTCCGCACCGCGCGGATGTAGCCCGTCTTGGCGTGGAGGTTCTTCTCGGCCGGCGTCCCGTTGAACATCCGCCGCATCGTCCCCCCCGGGTCGCCCGCGATGGCCAGCGACTCGTGGAAGGTCTTCGACCACGGCCGCTGGTGCGCGTACGCCAGCGCCGAGACGAGGGCGTGCGCGCTGGCGCGGTTCTGCGCCGAGAGCCCCGAGCCGTCGGCCTGCCAGATCTGCCCCCACTGCACCCCGGCGCGGTCGTGGAAGAACGACGCCGACGCCGGCCCGCCCCGCTCGTAGCTCCCCAGCCCCGTCGCCTTCGCCACCGCCGCCTTGTAGAGGTGCTCGGCGAAGAAGTTGTCGGAGTGCCGGTTGAGCTGCGGCACCATCTCGGCGAGGGTGATGGAGTAGTGCCGGTGGACGTGCGTGGCCCCCTGCGGCGTCTTCCCCTTCCGCACCGCCCCGCGCACCTCGATCCCCTCCTCGCGCAGCGCCTGGCGGAGCGCGGCGCCGGCCAGGAACGCCGGCTCGGCCGCTCCCACCCCGAAGCGGGTCCCCGGCCCCCCGGCGGCGCCGCGGACGCGGATGGTGTCCTCGTCGGGCTTGCGGACGGCGTACCCCCGCCCGCTGCGGACCGGCCAGATCACCGGGATCTCCGGCACCTCCGGGTGGAGGACGAAGGCGCCCCCCTTGAGCTCGACCCAGAGCATGTTCCGCTGGTACGGGAGCCCGCTGACGGTGGGGGCGTACGCCGAGGCGCCGTTCCCGGTGTCCGTAGGCCAGTCGGGGCCGTAGTTCTGGTTGTCGTGGATGGAGGCGTCGGCGATGACCCCGCCCTCCACCACGCGCAGCCCCCTGGCCTTGAGGGCCCGCGCCATCGCCCGCGGGCTCGTCAGCGGGTCCTTGTCGTACGCGATGTAGCCGAACGCCGGGTCGCCCGAGCCGCGGATCACCACGTCGCCCCGGAGCACCCCGTTCTGGATGGGGGCGGTGACGAGGACGTCGGTGGGGAAGCGGTAGTCGGGGCCCAGGACGTCGAGGGCCCAGATGGCGCTGAAGACCTTGTTGTTCGACGCGGGGATCTTGAGCTCGGCGGCGTTGACGGCGAAGAGGATCTCGCGCCGGTCGAGCGAGTACGCCATCACGCTCCAGTCGTCCGGGCTCCCGCCCAGCGCGGCGACGGCCTGCGCCTGGAGGGGCCCGGCCGCGGACGCCTCCATGGGCGGCGGCGCGAAGCGGGCCTCGGCGGC
>DATACF010000307.1:0-5033 GCA_036259235.1 Longimicrobium sp.
GGTCTCCTCGACCGGCCCCGCCTCCTTCGCTCGCCGAAGTTCTTAACTGCAGCCTCTCACAGGGGGCACAGGGGACACAGGGGATCTCCCTCGCGGATGAAGCTCCTCCGTGCCCCCTGTGTCCCCTGTGAGAGCCAATCAGCGGAGCTCGTAACGGCACGGGAGCGGAGGGATCACACCCCCGCCGGCACCGCTTCTTCTTCGACGATGGCAGCAGCGCGCGGCTCGGGAGCGGGCGCGAGCTTCGCCAGCCGCTTCCGCTCGGGGCCGCGCTCGAACAACAGGTAGAGCGCCGGCGTGACGGTGAGGACCAACACCGTCGAGCTCGCCAGCCCACCCAACAGCGAGTAGCCCATCGCGTTCCAGATGTTGGCGTCCGCCGCCTCGCTGAAGAGGACGAGCGGGAGCAGCCCCAGGATCGTCACCGCGCTCGTCATCAGGATCGGCCGCACCCGCTCCAGCGTCCCCCGGAGGATCGACTCCCGCAGCGGGAAGCCCTCGACCCTCCGCAATTGGTTCACGTGGTCGACCAGGAGCATGGCGTTGTTCACCACCACGCCCCCCATCATGATCACCCCGATGAACGCCTCGCGGGAGAAGGAAGCGCCGGTGAAGAAGAAGACGGCGAAGACCCCGATCAGCGCCATCGGCACCGTCAGCAGCACGCAGAGCGGCTGACGGAGCGACTCGAAGAGCGCCGCGGTGACCATGAAGACCAGGACCAGCGAGACGGCGAGGACCCCGTAGATCTGCGTCCGCTCGTCGTCCGACCACTTCCACTCCTCCTTCCCCACCAGCTGGTACCCGGCCGGGAGGCGCGTGGCGTCCATCACCGACTGGTGCACCCGGTCGCCCAGCTTGGTCGGCCCGCGGAACTCGTACGTCACCGTCCGCTGGTACTGCTGGTCCTCGCGGAGGATCCGCGAGAGGATCTCGCGCTCCTTCACCTCGGCCACCTCCTCCAGCCGCACCGCCTCGCCCCCGGGCGCGGGGATCAGGAGCTGCCGGAGCTGCTGGAGGTCGAGCCGGTCGTGCCCCGCCAGCCGCACGGCGAAGCTCACCTCCTCGTCGCCCAGGCGGAGCCGGCTCCGGCGCGACTCGCGCCCCACCGCCGCCCCCACCCGCCGCACCACGTCCTGCGCGGTGAGCCCGTGGAGCGCCAGCCGCCGCCGGTCGACCGCCAGCACCACCTCGGTGGCCTTGTCGCGCTCGAACCACTGGCCGCTGGCGTTGGTGTCCACGTCCTGGATCCGGCTGAAGCGCTTCAGCCGCTCCCCCAGGTCCTCGGCCACGTCGCGCACCGTCTCGTAGTTGTACCCCAGCACCTGGATGGAGTAGTTGGGCGGCGACCCGCCCCCGCCGTAGAACGAGGGCCCGTAGCCGAAGACCCGCACCTCCGCCCCGCCGAAGAGGTGGCTGTACGCCTCCATCTGCTCCTTGATCGCCACCGGCACCGACGTCTCCTGGAGCGAGTCGGGGAACTCCACCCGGATCTGCGCCGCCTGCGGGTAGACGTCGGTGGTGAAGCGCGCCACCTCGGGGAGCGTCTTCAGCTTCGCCTCGAAGTGGCCCGCCAGCTCGTCGGTGTTGCGCAGCTCCTCGCCCCGCGGCTGCTCGATCAGGATGCGGATGTACGACTGCTCCTCCCACCACGGCCGCCACACCGTCCCGCGGGTGACGTACTTCTCGAAGAGGTACCCCGAGCCCCCCAGCATCGCCAGCGAGGCGACGACGACGAGCCAGGGGAAGCGGAGCGTTCCCCCCACCATCCCGGAATAGAGCCGGACGTAGGCCGGGGGCCGCGCCTCCGCCGCCCGCGCGCTCCGCGGCCCCCGGAAGCGGAGGAAGCGCCCGGCCAGCGCGGGGGTGAAGGAGAAGGTGACGAAGAGCGAGGCCAGGTTGGTGAAGCCGACCACGACCGCCAGCGGGACGTAGAAGAGCCGCGCCTCGCCCTGGAGGTAGACGAAGGGGACGAAGACGATGATCGTAGTCAGCGTCGCCGCCAGCACCGGGAGGACCATCTCCCGCGCCCCCCGCTCGGCCGCCTGGGGCCCGGTGTCGCCCGCCTGGGCGCGCCGGTAGATGTTCTCCAGCACCACCACCGCGTTGTCGATGATGAGCCCGAACCCCATCGCCAGCCCCATCAGCGTCAGCACGTTGAGCGTGAGCCCGCCGAAGTAGACCAGGTTGAGGGTGATCAGCACCGAGAAGGCGATGCTGGCGAAGACGATCGCCGCCGAGCGGAAGGAGCGCAGGAAGAAGAAGAGGACGACGAAGACGACGAGCCCCGCCGAGAGCGCCCGCCACCGGAGGTCGGTCAGCTGCGTGCGGACGGCCTCGCTCTCGTCGTCGTCCAGGATCAGCCGCGCGCCCCGGGGGAGCGTCGCCGCCGTCTCGGCCAGCCGCGCCTTGACCCCGTCGGCCACCGCCACGGCGTTGGTCCCGATCTCCTTGTAGACCTGGAAGCTCACCGCCGGCTGGCCGTCGATCCGGTAGTGCGTGTACGGCTCCTCGTAGGTGTCGCGCACCACGGCGACGTCCTCCAGCCGCACCACCCGCCCCTTGTCGGTCAGCAGCGGGACGCGGCGGACCTCCTCGGGGCCCGCGGCGCGCTCGCGGAGGGCCACCGTGTACAGGAGCCCGTCGCGGCGCACCGCCCCGGCCTCGCGGACGTACTCCAGGCCGGCCACCGTCTGGCGGACGCGCTCGGGGTCGAGCCCCAGCCCCAGCACCTTCGCCTCGTCGAGCTCGATCTCCAGGAGCCGCTCGCGCCCGCCCCAGGCGCGGACGTCGGCCACGCCGTCGAGCTGGCGGAGGTCGGCGGCCAGCTCCTCCTCCACGTGGCGGCGGAGCGCCTCGGGGGTGTAGGGGCCGGTGATGGTGTAGCGGAGGAAGGGGCGGTTCTGCGCGGCGAACTCCTCGGGGACGTACGGCTCCACCTGGGGGCGGGTGGCCCCCTCGGGGAGCTCCTCCTCCAGCGCCGAGAGGCGCTCGGAGAGGTCGAGGCGGGCGAAGTCCATGTCGACGCCGCGGGCGAACTGCACCTCCAGCGTCGCCTGCCCGGTCCCGTTCCGCTCGTCGGAGACCGACGAGACGGTCTCGACCCCCCGCACCTGCTGCACCTCCGCCTCCAGCGGCGAGGTGAGGAAGGCCTCGGTGGTCTCGGGCGAGGCGCCGCGCCAGGAGGCGCTCACCTTCAGCCGCGGGAGCTCCGTCTCGGGGAGGAGCTCGACGGGGACGCGGAACCACGACGCCACCCCCAGGAGCGCCAGGGCGGCGTACGCCATCCCCACGGCGACGGGTCGGCGGATGGAGAAGCGGATCATCGCGCGCGCTCCCTCAGTCCCCCGCCGCCAGCCCGGCCGGGAAGGCCGCCCCGGGCTCGGGCGCCTCCGCCGCGCCGGCCGCCGGGCGCCCGAAGAAGGCGCCGATCCGCTCCCCCGCCTCCTCCAGGAGGTCGTAGGCCACGGGGATGACGACCAGCGTCAGCGCGGTCGCCGAGAGGAGCCCGCCGAAGACGGCGATGGCCAGCGGCGCCTGGAGCTCCGCACCGGGGCCCACGCCCAGCGCCATCGGGAGGAGCCCCAGCATGGCGGTGATCGTGTTCATCACGATCGGCCGCAGCCGCGCGTGGCCGGCGGCGAAGATGGCGTCGCGGCGGCTCATCCCCTCGCGGCGCATCTGGTTGATGAAGTCGACCTTCACCACCGCGTCGTTGTCGACGATGCCGACCAATATCACCAGCCCGATCAGCGACATGGTGTTGATCCCCGCCCCCGTCACCCAGAGCGCCGCCGCGGCGCCCACGGCGGCCAGCGGGACGGCGAGGAGGATGATGAAGGGGTGCAGGAGCGACTCGAACTCGGCCGCCAGGAGCATGTAGACCAGGATCACCGCCAGCGCGAAGGCGAGCGCCAGGTCGCGGAACCCCTTGCGCATCTCCTCGTTCTCGCCCCCGATCTCCACCCGGAGGCCGTGCGGCGCGGGGAGGGGGGCCAGCGCGGCGCGGACGGCCCCCACCGCGTCGTCGACCCCGCCGCGGGCCACGTCGGCGTAGACGGTGACGACGCGGCTCTGGTCGACCCGCCGGATCTCGGCGGGGCCCGAGGCGGTGCGGACGTCCACCAGCTCGCGTAAGGGGACGCCGTCGACCCGCAGCAGCTCCAGGGTGGCGATGTCGCGGCGCTGCTCCTCGGGGAGGCGGACGACGACGGGGATCTTGCGGTCGAAGTCGACCAGCTCGGTGGCGGAGGTCCCCTTCATGTAGCCCTCCACCGTCTCCGCGATCTTGCGGGGGTCGACGCCGAAGGCCGCCGCCCGCTCGCGGTCGATCTCCACCCGCACCTCGGGCTGCCCCGTCTCGCTCCCCACGCGGACGTTGGCCACCCGGTCCACGGGGGCCAGGCGGCGCTGGACCTCGGCGGCGTACGCCATGGCGGCGTCCAGGTCGTCGCCGCGGACGCGGCCGGCCAGGTCGGCCTCGCCGCCGCCCAGGAGCTTGCCCAGCGCGGTGGCCTGCCCGCTCTCCAGCGCCACGGAGCCCGGCGGGAAGCCGCGGAGCGACGGCCGGAGCCGGTCGAGGGCGGCGGCGGTCGACTCGCCCGCCTTCAGCCGCACCTCCAGGAGGGCGGTGTGGAGCCCGCTCTCCTGGTCGTCCATCCCCGCCACCGCCGCCTGCCGGCCGATCCGCGAGAAGACGGCGTCCACGGCGGGGTCTGCCTGGAGGACCCGCTCCAGCTTCGCCGCCTCGGCCGCCGTCTCCTCCAGCGGCGTCCCGCGGGGGAGCTCGACCCGGACGCGGAAGGCGCCCTGGTCGACCTCGGGGAGGACGCTCCGCTCCATCGACGCGAAGAGGACGCCGCCCAGCGCCAGGAGGGCGAAGGCGACGGCCATCACCCGCCCCCGGCGGCGCATCCCCGCCTCCAGGAGGCGCTCGTACCCCGCGGTGAAGCGCGCGAACCCGCGGTCGAAGGCGTCCAGCGGCCGCGCGAAAGCCCGCGCCAGCCGCCCCCCGCGCGCCGCCCGCGACTCCG
>DATACF010000308.1:0-2505 GCA_036259235.1 Longimicrobium sp.
TGCAGCTTCACCACGTGGAGTTTGCGCATGTCGGGCTCCTGTTCGAGGAAAGTGAACGAAGAGCACGAAGATACCCGCCACTTCCACAGAGGTCTACAACTACGGCGCCCGCAGCCCGGCCCGGAGCGCAGCGGAGGGACACGCCCAAGCCTGCCGTTGAAGTTGCCGTTCGTCGTAGAAGCCCGAAAACACCAGAACGGCCCGAGCACACGCCCGGGCCGTCTCCGTTTCCGCATCCGACACCACCGAATCCCGACTACGGCTCGATGGCGAAGACGAGCGTGACGGTGGCGGTGACGGTCTGCTGTCCCGGCTCGACGGGGGTGGCGGCGGCGGCGGTCTCCACCGCCATGGCGCGGTCGTACATCGGCATCACCGGCGGCCGCCCGCCGTACGCCGTGCTGGCGTCGAGGACGCGCCCCAGCCGCACCCCCAGCCCCTGCGCGATGGCCTCGGCCTCGGCGCGGCCCTGGCGGATGGCGTCCTGGAGCGCCTGCGCCCGCCCCCGCGCCGGGTCGCGGAGCCCGAAGCGGACGCCGTTGACGCGGTTGGCCTCGGCGCCCAGCGCGGCGTCGATCAGGGCGCCCACCCGCCGCACGTCGTCGGTCTGCGCCGAGACGGTGTTGGTGGCGCGGTAGCCGCGGATCCGCGGCTCACCGGTGCCGCGCGGGTCGGGCTGGTAGTCGGGGTAGATGTTGTAGTCGCGCGTCTGGATGTTCTCGCGCGTCACGCCGGCGCGCACCAGCGCGGCGATCACGCGCTCCATCCGGGCGGCGTTGGCCTCGGCCGCCTCGCGGGCGGTGGTGGCCACGGTCTCGACCCCGAAGTCGACCCAGGCGCGGTCGGGGGTGGCGCGCGCGTCGCCGGTGGCGCTCACGCGGATGGTGGACGGCGGCGTCTCGGGCATCGGCATCCCCGGCTGGGCGTTGGCCGCGCTCGCCGCGCCCGCCAGCAGCGCGAGCGCCAGCGCGGAGGTGGCTCCCCACGTCGTGTTCCTTCGCATTCGCTTCCCCTCCCGTCGGGTTCCGGATCTGGATCTCTCGTGCGTCCCTGGTACCCGCACCCTCGCGCGCAGGTTGCGAGCCGCGGGTTCCGGCCGCGAGGACGAAGGCGGGGGGGAGAAAGAGGATGGGCCCGGAGCGGGGAGCTCCGGGCCCATGGCCGGGGAACGGGCAGCGCCGAAGGGCGTCGGGGGCAGGAGGGGCTTGCGGAAGGGTGGTGGGTCGTGCGGTGCGGGTTCGTTTAAACTGCTGGAGCGTTCCTGCGGACGCTGTCCCCCCGTTTCGGTCGGCTTCCTTGAGGGCAAGGCGGAGGCCAGCGGCACGCCGTCACCGATCTCCTTACCCCGCAATCACTTGGCTCCGGAACACCCCGCGGCACGCTCTCCGAAAGTGGGACTTCCCGTGGACACCTTGGGACACCGCTGTCCCATTTCGTCGCCCCGCACCCCCGCCGCAGGGCGGATCCGGCGCCCCCGGACGGGTTTGACACCCGCCGCGGCCCTGGCGAGATTGGACGCCGCGGACCCAGACGACCCCGCCTCGTCCGCATCCTCCCGCTCCCGTCGCACGACGCACGACCCCCTCAGGAGAACGACCCGATGATCAAGCGCCTCGCCCTCTGCGCGGCGGCCCTCGCCACGCTGGCCACCGCCGCCGCCGCCCCGCAGGACCCGTGGGCCGAGCAGGTCCGCCGCATCCTCACGGAGGGAGGGAAGGAGCTCGAGAACAACGGCTTCTCGCTCACCCAGCGGATCTACACCGGCGCGCTCGACGAAGGCGCCACCGAGACCGTCGAGCTCCCGCTGGAGGCCGGCACCGAGTACTACATCGTCGGCGCCTGCGACCAGGACTGCACCGACCTCGACATGACGCTGATGGACGCGAGCGGCCGCCAGCTCGACATCGACACCCAGCCCGACGACTTCCCCATCGTGCACGTGACCCCCGCCCGCGCCGGCACCTTCCGCGCGGTGGTCAGCATGGCCACCTGCTCCGAGGCCCCCTGCCGCTTCGGCGTCGGCATCTACGGCAAGTAAGGCCCGCGCTCGGGCGGTGTCCCCCGCCGGGGACACTCCGGAAAACACGAACCCCCGCCTCCGGTGCTCGGAGGCGGGGGTTCGCCGTTCGGGGCTCGCCGCGCCGCGGCGGCGGCTTCGGCTCAGCTCGCGCGCTCGCCCAGGGCCTCGCGCCAGCGGCGGAGGCGGGGGGCGGCCGAGCGGGCCGACGCGGCGGGGCGGTACGCCGAGAGCGAGACGATGGAGGGGCGCTTGAAGCTCCGCCAGCGGCGCGTCCCCACCTGGTCGCCCACGTCGCGCGAGAGGGTGTGGAGGCGCGAGCGGGCGTGGTCCTGCTGCGGCGCGTCGCCCCACGCGAGGGCCACCAGGAGCGCCTCGCGGGCCGCGTCGGCGTCGCCGCCGGCCAGCGTCACCCCCGCCAGCTCGTGCGCCACCCGCGCCCGGTCGACGGGGTCGGTGAAGCGCGCGGCGGCGAGGCAGAGGTCGCG
>DATACF010000309.1:0-2687 GCA_036259235.1 Longimicrobium sp.
ACAGGGGGCACAGAGGGCACAGGGGGGAGCTTCATCTCCACGCGGAGTCCCCTCTGTGTCCCCTGTGCCCCCTGTGAGAGTCGTGCAGTTCGCAGGAAAAGCCCCAAGATAGCGCGAGGGCCCGCCCGGACGCACGGACCGCGACGATCCGGTCGCGGGAGTGGACAGAGCCGAGGCAGCGAGCGCAGCTTTTGCATCGGCGGAAGATCCGTGGCGCTCCGCCGCGCGTATCCCTAGGTTACGTTTCGTCCCTTCCGCGCCGACACCTCTCCGCCCCAGGCCCATGACCGCTGGAACCGGACACGTCCCCGCGGCCCGCGACGTCGCCGCGCTGCTGCAGGACGCCCGCGAGCGCACCCTCCTCCTCGTATCGCCGCTCCCCGAGGCCGAGCTCCTCGCGCAGCACAGCAAGCTGATGAGCCCGATCGTGTGGGACCTGGGGCACATCGCGCACTTCGAGGAGCTGTGGCTGGTCCGCAACCTCGAGGGGCCGGTGGAGTTCGTCGAGATGCCGGGGATGTTCAACCCCTTCGAGAACCCCCGCGCCACCCGCGGCGCCCTCCCGCTCCCCGGCTTCTCCGGCTCCGTGGGCGTGATGGCCGACATCCGCCGCACCGTCCTCCGCAAGCTCGAGGAAGGCGGCGCCTCGCCCGAGGCCGGGGCGCTCCTCCGCGACGGCTACGTCTTCCGGATGGTGGCGCAGCACGAGTACCAGCACAACGAGACCATCCTCCAGGCGCTCCAGCTCAAGGAGGATCCGCCGTACCGCGCCCCCCGCGCCTTCCCCGTCCCCGCCGGCCGCCCCGTCGCCGCCGACGCCGACGGGATGGTGCGCTTCCCCGGCGGCACGGTGGAGATCGGCACCGACGACCGCTCGGCGGCGTACGACAACGAGCGCCCCCGCCACGCGGTGGAGCTGAAGCCCTTCCGCATCGGCGCCTGGGCCGTCACCAACGGCGAGTACGCCCGCTTCATCGAAGACGGCGGCTACGAGCGGCCCGAGCTGTGGACGGAAGCCGGGTGGAAGTGGCGGCAGGAGGCCGGTCTCGAAGCCCCCCAGTTCTGGACCCGCTCCGAAGTCGGCTGGATGACCCGGTCGATGGACCGCGTGATGCTCGTCGACCCCCAGCGCCCCGTCTGCCACGTCTGCTGGTACGAGGCCGCGGCTTACGCCCGCTGGGCCGGCGCCCGCCTCCCCACCGAGCACGAGTGGGAGGCCGCCGCCTCGTGGGACCCGGCCACGGGCGCGAAGCGCGACTACCCCTGGGGCAACGAGCCGCCGACGGCGTACGACGCCAACCTCGACCAGCTCTCCTTCGAGACCGCGCCGACCGGCGCCTACCCGCGCAACCTCTCGCCGGTCGGGTGCTACGGGATGATCGGCGACGTGTGGGAGTGGACCTCCAGCGACTTCCACGGCTACCCGGGGTTCGAGAGCTTCCCGTACCCCGAGTACAGCGAGGTCTTCTTCGGCCCCGACTACAAGGTCCTCCGCGGGGGGAGCTGGGCCACGCGCCCGGGGGCGGTCCGCAACACCTTCCGGAACTGGGACTACCCCATCCGCCGGCAGATCTTCAGCGGCTTCCGGATCGCGCGCGATGACTGACACCCTCGGGCCCTCCGCCGCCCCGGCCGCCGCCGCCGTCCTCGCCGACCTCCGCGAGGGGCTGTCGCGCGCGCAGAAGGAGCTGCCGCCCAAGTACTTCTACGACGCGCGCGGCTCCGCCCTCTTTGAGGCCATCACCCGCCTCCCCGAGTACTACCTCACCCGGGCCGAGCGCGCGCTCCTGGAGCGGTGGATGCCCGAATGGATCGGGGAGCTCCGCCCCGGCGCCCTCGTCGAGCTGGGCGCGGGGAGCGCGGAGAAGACGCGGATCCTCCTCGACGCCATCACGGCTTCGTCGGCCGACGGCGCCGCGTACGTCCCCGTGGACGTGAGCGCCGAGTTCCTCGACGAGACGGCCGTCCGCCTCGCCGCCGAGTACCCCGCGCTCGACGTCGTCCCCCTGGCGTCCGACTTCACCGCGGGGTTCGACCTCCCGGCCGGGCTCCCGCGCCCCGTCCTCCACGCCTTCCTGGGGAGCACCATCGGCAACTTCGCGCCCGAGGAGGCGGTGGCGCTCCTCCGCGGCGTGCGGGGGCGGATGGGGGAGGGAGACCGCTTCCTGATGGGCGTCGACCTGCGGAAGGACCCGGCGGTCATCGAGGCCGCGTACAACGACGCGCAGGGGATCACCGCCGAGTTCAACCTGAACATGCTGCGGGTGCTGAACGCGGCCGCCGGGACGGACTTCGACCCGGGGAGGTTCGAGCACCGGGCGTTCTACGACACGGCGGAGCACCGGATCGAGATGCACCTCGTCTCGCGCGCCGGCCAGGCGGTCACCGTCCCCGGCGTGGGCGTCGTCCCCTTCCGCGCGGGCGAGACGATCCGCACCGAGATCTCGTGCAAGCACGACCGCGCCAGCGTCGAGGCGATGCTCGCCGCGGCCGGGATGCGGGGAGCGCGGTGGGAGACCGACGGCCGCTTCGCCATCCTCCTCGCCACCCCCGCCTGACGCGGCGCGCCATGCTGGACCTCGCCGCCCTCGCCGACAACCTCCGCGACGACGCCTTCGGCTTCCGGCGCCGGACCGTCCGCCCCCCCTCCATCGGCGCCGAGGTTGAGCTCCTCGCCCTCGACGCCG
>DATACF010000310.1:0-8446 GCA_036259235.1 Longimicrobium sp.
AGACGCCGGCCGCGGAAGAGGCGCCCGCCGCCGAGGAGGACG
Organism: Longimicrobium sp.; assembly: GCA_036259235.1. Lineage (GTDB taxonomy): Bacteria > Gemmatimonadota > Gemmatimonadetes > Longimicrobiales > Longimicrobiaceae > Longimicrobium. The sequence goes on from DATACF010000310.1 coordinate 43, forward strand.
CGTCGCCGGTCGCGGAGGCCGAGGTCGAGGCTCCCTCTCCCGTCGCCGAGGCCCCGGCCGCGCCCGCCGCCCCGGCGGCGGCGCCGAGCGGGGAGGAGCTGGCGGCGTGGATCAGCGAGGTGGAGACGGAGTCGGGCGACGCGTCGGCGGCGCCGCCCGCGCCGGAGCCCGCCCGCCCGGCGGCGGAGGAGCGTCCGTCGCTCCCCGCCACGCCCACGGGCCCGCAGCGGCCCTCGGCCGAGGACATCGACGGGTGGGACCCGTTCGGGGGCGAGTTCGGCGGCCCCGCGCCCACGCAGCCGGGGGACGCGGAGGACGACCTCCCGTGGCTGACCTCGATCGACAAGGCGGCGGGGACGGGCGCCGGGTCGGGGAAGCCCACCCCGCCCGCGACCCCGGCGCCGTCGACCACCACGGACGGCGAACTCGACTTCCTGAACGCCATCGAGAACGCCTCCGTGGCCGAGCCCGAGGCCGACCTGGGCGACGACGACCTGGCGTTCCTGGAGGAGCTCGACCGCGCCATCTCCGGCGGCACGGGGGCGAAGGGCGCCACCCCGCCCGCGGCGGCCGGCGACATCACGCAGGAGGCCCCCGCGCCGTCGCAGCAGCCCAAGGGCGCGGTCCTCTGCCGCGAGTGCGGCGCCATCAACGAGCCGCAGGCCTGGTACTGCGAGATCTGCGGGAGCGAGCTGTAGGCCGCTTCTTTCGTCGGAGACTGGAAAACGCGAGCCCCCTCGGTCCGGACGGACGAGGGGGCTCGCGTGTTTTCACCCCTGGATTCCGCCGACCACATCGCCACCGCCGCGACGACGTTCAGGTCGGCGTCAAGGATGAACAGCGGCGTCCAGCGCAAGTCGATGTGCGGGTACCCGGGCGGCGGCGGTCCGAGCGACGACGGTGGAGCTATGGGCCGCGACGATCTGCGTGATCCTGCCGCAGACGCTCGCGTCCTGTACGTCGGTCAGCACGCGGAACGAGGCGACGCCGAGCGCCGGGAGCCCATGCTGAGTGCGCGCGTCCATGTAATCTTCCGCCGTCAGCAGCCGCGTCACCACCCGACGCGCGTCCTCCGCTTCGGAGGGGCACGTCATCTGAGGCACGCGCATGTCGCCGGGAGCCGAAAAGAGAAGGAGAAGCGAGAGGAGTGTATGCATGATCGGTATCCACAGCGCTCGCGGCTTCGTCGTCGGCTTCTCCTACGCGAACGTCGAATTCCGAGGCGATCCCCCGGTCGGTGCTTCCGCCGCCCGGCGCGGCGGATCACATCGCCACGGCCGCAACGACGTTCAAGTTCGCGTCGAGGATGAACAGCGGAGTCCATCCCAGCCGGATCCTGACGTAGCCGGGCGGTGGCGGGGCGTCGTCCGACCGCTTCGGCGCGAGTGCGGCCAGGTAGAAGCTTCCAGCCTGGTAATAGACGGGGTCGAAGCGGGTGCGCCAGTCGGGAGTGGAGCTGCGGGACGAGACGATCTGCGTGAGGCGTGTGCAGACGCTCGCGTCCTGCGCGTCGGTCAGCACCCGAAAGGAGGCGACACCGAGCGCCGGCAGCCCGTGTTGGGTGCGCGCGTCCACGTAGTCTTTCGCCGTCAGCAGCCGCGTCACCACCCGGCGCGCGTTTCCCGCCTCGGAGGGGCACGTCGTCTGGGGGACGCGAGCGTCGCCGCGAGACGGGAGGAGCAGAAGGAGCGATAGAAGTAGTAATTTCATATCAACACCCGCATCGCTCGTAGCTCGTGGTTGGCTTGCCCTGCGCGAATTGTCGAATCCCGTCACCGTCGATGATGTACCCGGGGAGCGGTTCGGTCCTTCCCAGGTGCTGACCCAGCGAGGCACTCATCAGCAGGTCGTCGTCGCTCGGCTTTCCCTTGTAGGGAATGATCTGAAACGCGCAGTTGACGATCGTCTCGCCGACGCGATACGGATGCGTGTGAACGAATCCGACGATCTCCCCGATTTTTGGGAGTGCCTCGGTTCCATCGATGCTACAGAAGTTGGTCTGCGGGATCTGGAACTGGACCACGCTGTACCCACTGGCGGTCCGCACGATCCACCCACCCTGCTCCTTGCGCTGGGCGAGGTTCGCCGTCGGGTTGCTCTGCTTCCAGAGCGAAAGGAGCGCGTCCCGCATTTGCTCGGAGTCGACCACCGGGTCCCCGGTGTCGCACGGGTCGGGTGGAAGCGGCTCGTCTCCACCCCCGCGCCCGCCTCCTCCGCCACCTCCGTAGTCGTCCGGCGGCGGCTCGTACGATCCCCCTCCCCATCCGGGATCCCCGCCTCCCGTGCAGGCGCCGTCGCCGACGGCTTCCGCCGGGTCCGTGCTCGTCGAGTAGGGGCACGGGCTCACCGGATCGCCGATCGGCTCGAAGACGCAGGCGCCGGCCGCCCACGTGCACTGCTGCGCGGTCGCCTCGTCCGGGGCCGCGAGCGTGGTCGAGCCCGCATCGGCCAGGCCGAAGAAGCGATGGATGCGCGCGAGGGCGGCATCCGTCGCCGGGATCACGCAGGCCGCCGCGAACACCGGCTCTCCTCGCGCCGGGCGCGCGATGACGCGGAACGTGGTGGTCTTCGCGCCAGGAGCGATCTCGCCGCGTGGAAATCCGATCGATGCGTGGCCGTATCGATAGCGGTACGGCCCACTGTGGGATGGACGGCTCCAGTTGCACGGATACCGCACCTCCTCTCGAACATGCGCATCGCGCGAGGCCGCTCCGCTCATGGACTCCGTGGGCGAGCCGCGCGAGTCCGATCGGGGAAGGAAGGTAGCATCCGCGCAGGCGGATACCAGCATGATGAAGGCGACGGGGAGAAGTCTTCGTGGGATCACGGCTCCCCTCCTAAGGTAGAAGCGGCTCGCCCCTCCGTCGCAGGGCGCGACGTGTTATGTGTAATGCGCAAAAAGAGCGCGTCAATATGGATGTTGGAAGATGGCAGAGAGGCCCCGGCCGCTCACGCAGCCGGGGCCTCGCGCTGTCCGATTTCGCGGCTCGTGCCTACCAGCGCAGGCCGACGATCACGCGGTTGAGGTCGAAGAGGTCGACGCCCTGGTGCTCGATGAAGAAGCGGCGGCGGGCGCCGCGGTGGGGGAGGCGGGCCGAGATCCCGTAGCCGACGTCGAGGACCGCCTCGGTCCCCGCGCGGCCCCGCGGCGGGTCGCCCATGAAGAGGATCCCCGGACCGGCGTAGACATGGGGCTGGAAGGGGACCCCCGCCACCCGCAGGTCGCGGAACTCGTACTGGAGGTTGGCCGCCAGGAGGAGCGAGTGGTTGGCCTCGCCCAGCCCCAGCGCCGCCTCGGGGACGACGCGCAGCGACGGGCGGCGCGGGTTCAGCGGCCCCAGGTCGAGCTTGAGCCCGGCGACGAACTGCCGCGGCCGGTCGAGGTTGCCGCCGAGGTACGGACGGACCTCGCGGAGGCGCGGGCGGAAGCCGGCCTCCTCCTCGCGCACCTCGACGGGACCGGCCACGCCGGGGGCGACCACCACCGTCCGCCCGCCCGCCTCGCCCTCGGGGAGGCGGAGGGCGAGGCGGCGCTCCAGGTTGTCGAGGAGGCGGGCCTCGTCGGCGGCCGAGAGCCCGCCGGCCCCCGCGCGCGCCACCTCGGCGCGGACGATCTCCCGCACCTCCGCGCGGTCCTGCGCCAGGAGGTCGCGGATGCGCGGCTCCAGCTCGGCCAGGACGCGGCGGGTGACCGCGGCCTCGTCGACCGGGCGTCCGGCGCGCGCCGCCAGCGAGGTGTCGCCCGCGCTCCGGCGGAGGAGCGAGAGGGAGTCGACCGGGCCGTAGCGGACGTAGAGCTCGCCCTCGCGGGGGATGGGGATCGTCACCATCCGCTCCGCGTCGTAGGCCCGTCCCTCGCGGAAGGTGTCGACCTGGGTGACATAGACGGTGTCGCCGCGGATGGCGGTGACGCGCCCGCCGCGCGGGACGGGAGGCGTGCCGCGGCGGCCCAGACGGAAGGAGACCCCCGCGGTGAGCGCCACGTTCGACTGGAGGTCCTCGGTGTCGGTGCGGTCGAGGGAGTCGGTGTTGAAGAGGTAGCTCCGCGCGGCGAGGGAGAGCCCCACCCGCCAGAGGTCCACCCTCAAGCCCGCGCCCACGATCCCGAAGGTCCGGTCGTTCGGGAGCGCGCCCTGGAGGCTCTCGTACCCCTCCAGGAAGTCGAGCCGCCCCGCGCCGCCCAGCAGGAAGGGGGTGACCCCGTTCCCCGCGTTCAGGTTGAGCTGCGCCTCGCCGCCGTACGCCTGGATAGCCGCGGCGCCGCTCCGGTCGGCGTCGATCCCGCGCCAGTAGAAGCCCCGCACCCCGGCGTAGGTGGCCAGGTCGACCCCCAGCCGCACGCCCAGGAGCTCCTGGTCGCGGAGCCCCAGGTCGGGGTCGAACTCCACGCGCCCCGCGAAGACCTCGACGGGGAGGGTGGGGGAGAGCCGCTGCGCCTGGAGGGGGAGGGCCGCCGCGGCGGCGCCGCCGACCGTCAGGACGGACGCGGCGCGGCGGAGGAGGGGAGCCGCACGATGAGTTCTCATTTCGTGTTTTCGTACTCCGGTTGCGGGGTGGAAGCGCCGGCCGGCTCCGTCGTGCAAACACGGGGAGGCCGCCGGGCAGGAGTGTACGGACGCGTGCCCGCGATCGTTTCAGATCGTGTTGTGGAGGAAGACCTTACGGAGGCGGCGGGGCGGCGTGGAGCGTCGGACGGGGGATGCGAGAGCGCGGGGGCCGGATGCGACGAAGCCCGCCGCTCCGTACGGAGGCGGCGGGCCTCGGAAGGTCCCGGCGGCGTGGCCCGGCGTCAGCCCAGCTTGGCGATGAACGCGCTGAGCCGGCTCTTGGCGCGGGCGGCCTTGTTGGGATGGATGATCCGCTTGCGGGCGGCGCGGTCGAGCAGCGACGCGGCCTCGCGGAACGCCGTGGCGCCCGTGTCGGTGCTGTCTGCCGTGCGGACCTTCTTGAGCGCGGTGCGAAGCCGCGAGCGGAACGCACGGTTGCGCTCGGCGCGGATCGCGTTGGTCCGCATGCGCTTCTCGGCGGACTTGACGTTCGGCAAGGCTGGCCTCCGGAAATAGCTCCCCGGCGCGTGGCGCTCGGGACCTGGTGTACGGGTGATACGGAAACGGATGCCCGGAAAACGGGAAGCCGAATTGTACCCGAACGCCGCCGGGTTGTCAACCCCCGCCCGAACGGTGTTTTGACAGGGATCGGCGCCCCCGCTAGGTTGCGGACATGGACACCGCACAGTATCTCCTCCTGGGGCTCCCCGTCCTCCTCCTGTCGTTCACCGTCCACGAGTTCATGCACGCGTACGTCGCGCTCCGCCAGGGCGACGACACCGCGTACATGCTGGGGCGGGTGACGCTGAACCCCGCGTCGCACATCGACCCGATCGGGAGCATCCTCTTCCCCGCGATGGGGGCGCTGACCGGGGCGCCGCTCCTGGGGTGGGCGCGGCCGGTCCCCACCACCCCCCGGAACTACCGGAACTTCCGCCGCGGCGACATCCTGGTGTCGCTGGCGGGGATCGCGGGGAACGCCATCCTGGTCGTCCTCTTCCTCACGCTGATCGCCGTCTTCGTCTGGGTGGCGCGGGTGGCGCCGGCGGGGGCGCAGGAGTCGCTCGACATCCTCCAGCGGATGTTTCAGATCGGCGTCGTCACCAACGTCGGCCTCATCTTCTTCAACCTGATCCCCATCCCCCCGCTCGACGGCTCGCGGGTCCTCTACCACTACCTCCCCCCGCGCGCGGGGGCCGCCTTCCGCCAGCTCGACCAGTACGGGTGGCTCATGCTGTGGATGCTGGTGATCATGGGCGGCTTCCGCTTCCTGGGGCCGGTGATCTGGGGGACGGCGGGGTTCCTGCTGGGGCTGGTGGGGCTCCTGGTGTGAGCGCGGCGATGGAGGCGGCGGCGCGCGATCCGTTCGAGATCGACGTGGAGCGCTTCCACGGGCCGCTCGACCTCCTCCTGCACCTGATCCGCAACCAGGACATCGACATCTTCGACATCCCCATCTCGAAGATCACCGAGCAGTTCCTGGCGGCCATCCGGGGCGTCGAGCGGCTGGAGCTGGAGCGGGCGGGGGAGTTCCTGGAGATGGCGGCGACGCTGGTGCGGATCAAGGCGCAGATGCTCTTCCCCCGCCCGGCCGGGGAGGACGACGCCGACGACCCGCGCGCCGACCTGGTCCGCCGGCTGCTGGAGTACGAGCACTTCCGCGAGGCGGCGCGGATCATGGAGGCGGCCGAGCGGCGGCGGGCCAAGCTCTACCGCCGCGGCTTCGTGGAGGTGCGGCCGGCGCCGAAGCTCTCGGAGCTCCCGCTGCACACCACCTGGGACGAGGTGTGGGCGGCCGCGGCGGCCCTGAGCGCCCGCCTGGCCGAGGAGGCGGTGGTGCACCACGTGCGGGGGCGCGAGGTGCGGATCGAGGAGAAGATGAACGAGGTGGTGGACGCGCTGGCCCAGAAGCCCCGGGTGGAGCTGGCGGCGCTGGTGGCGCCGTGGGGGACGCGGATCCAGGCGGTCTCGTTCCTGTTGGCGTGCCTGGAGCTGGCCAAGCGGAGCGTGGTGCGGGTGCGCCAGGCGGCGCCCTTCGCCCCGGTGTGGATCTACCGCCGCCGGCGCGAGGAGGGGTGACGGTGCGCGCGAGCCGGATGGTGGAGGCGCTCCTCTTCGCCAGCGAGGCGCCGCTCTCGGCGGCCGACCTGGCGCGCGCCGACGAGAGCCTGGACGAGGAGCGGGTGGAGACGGCGGTGGCGGAGCTCCGCGCCGAGTACGACCGCGACGAGCGGGCGTTCGGGATCTTCGAGGTGGGGGGCGGGTGGCAGATCCTGACGCGCCCCGAGTACGCGCCGGTGCTGGAGCGCTTCGACACGGTGCCGCAGGCGCAGCGCCTCTCGGGCCCCGCGCTGGAGACGCTGGCGATCATCGCCTACCGGCAGCCGGTGGGGCGGGCGGAGGTGGAGGAGATCCGGGGGGTGGGGGCGGGGGGGGTGCTGAAGACGCTGCAGGAGCGGGGACTGATCGAGGTGACGGGGCGGGGGGACGGGCTGGGCCGGCCGCTGCTGTACGGGACGACGCCGTTCTTCCTGGAGCACTTCGGCTTCCGGGGGCTCGACGACCTCCCGCGCCCCGACGACCTCCCCGTGGTGCTGGCCCGACGCGATTCCGAGGGAGCCGAGTGATGCCGCAGAGCAGGAAGAAGGAAGGGGCCGGGCACGGGGGCGAGGAGGTGCGCCTCCAGACGTACCTGGCCAAGGCGGGGATCGCAAGCCGCCGCGCCAGCGAGGCGCTGATCGCCGAGGGGCGGGTCTTCGTCAACGGCCACAGCGTGACGGCGCCGGGGACGAAGGTGCGCCCCGGCGTGGACCGGGTGGAGGTCAACGGCGAGCCGGTGGAGGAGCAGCCGGTGACGTGGGTGGCGCTCCACAAGCCCCGCGGCTACGTCACCAGCCGGATCGACCAGTACGGCCGGAAGACGGTCTACGACCTGCTGCCGGACCGCTTCCACGGGCTCTTCCACGTGGGGCGGCTCGACCGCGACAGCGAGGGGATCCTCCTGCTGACCAACGACGGGAACACGGCGAACCGGATGCTCCACCCGTCGTACGGGACGACGAAGGAGTACCTGGCCGACGTGGAGGGGCGCCCGGCGTCGGAGCTCCTCCACCGGCTGGTCGAAGGCGTCGAGGTCGACGGGGAGACGATGCGCGCGGAGAGCGCGAAGCGGCTCCACCAGGTGGACGTGGACGTCTTCCGCATCCAGCTCGTCCTCCAGGAGGGGAAGAAGCGCGAGGTGCGGCGGATGCTGGAGTCGGTCGGGCACCCCGTGGTGCGGCTGATCCGCCGCCGCTTCGGGCCCGTCGAGCTGGGCGAGCTTCCCTCGGGGAAGTGGCGCGTCCTCGCCTCCGCCGAGCTGTCGCACATCGGCGGCGACCAGAAGCCGCGGACGAAGCGCGCGCGCGCCGTCGAGGCGGAGCCGGAAAGCGACGCGCCGCGCGCCGAGCGCCCCCGTCCGCGCAAGGCCGAGACGTCGCGCCCCCGCAAGTCCGATTCGCCTCGTCCGTCCAGGCCCGGCGCGCGGTCCGCGTCCTCGCGCCCGGAACGAGCGGAGTCCGACCGACCGTCGAGAGCGGGGTCGCGATCGGAGTCCGACCGTCCGTCGAGGGCGGGATCGCGATCGGAGTCCGACCGTCCGTCGAGGACGGGGTCGCGATCGGAGTCGTCTCGTCCTCCCAGGTCCGATTCGCGATCCGAGTCCCGTCCGCCGCGCGACGATTCGCCGCGTCCGGCGCGGGGCGGGTCGTCGCGTCCGCCGAGAGACGAGTCCGCGCGTCCGGCGCGGGGCGGGGCGTCGCGCCCGCCGAGAGACGAATCCGCGCGTCCGGCGCGGGGCGGGTCGTCGCGTCCGCCGA
>DATACF010000311.1:0-8246 GCA_036259235.1 Longimicrobium sp.
CCGGGGGGGGACGCCGCCCTCGTCTTGGTTCGCGCGAACGATCGTCTACTCGCCGCGCTTTGCGGGCACCGGCTTCTCCACCAGTGCGAGCCGCGGCGGCTCCTGCACGGGTGTGCGCCCGTCGCGGGCAGGCTTCTGCGACGCCTTGAGCGCGAGGATGGCGGCCGGCTTCCCGCCACATCCGTCCGACGTCGCCAGCATCCGGCCGTCGGAGTCGCTGTGCATGGCCATCCCGCAGGGGCTGGTGATGCACCGGCTGGTGGTGGCCCAGCACTTATCTTCTCCGCCGATGAGGCAGGCGTGCCCGATCACGCCCCCGTCGTCGACGATCTCGTGGCAGAGCCCGTTGCACTGGGCCGCCGCGTCGCGCGGAGCGCAAAGGAGCGAGGCCGACACCAGCCCCAGGAGGACGAGCAGTCGAATCATGGAATGCCCTTTCTCGAAAGAGTGGATTTACTTCGCTCCCGCCAGGGTGACGCTCACCTTCAACAGCACCGGCTCGTCGTTTTCTGTCGCCGTGACCCAGAGAAGGCTGCGGGCGGCGTCGTAGCCGACCACCGTCTTCCAATTCTCGGGAAGAGAGCGGGTGCTCACCGTCCCGGCCGGAGAGACGAGATCCCAGAGGAGGCGCCGGTCCGACAACCGTGTGGCGAGAGTCCATCCGCCCGGAAGCTCCCATGCCGGTCCGGGTCGGAGCACTTCGCGCGTGCCGGTGCTGAAAATCGTCGAGGCACCGACCTTCTCGATGATGATCGCGTCCTCCGGTTTGCCCTGGAGGGGGCGCGAGGGGCGAATCACGGATTTGGCACGCCCGGACGCGTCGAAGCGGTGGATCGCGTACGGGAAGCGCACCGAGAAAAGCACGTCACCGCCGGAGGCCGGGGTGAGCGTCCCCGCACCCCAGTGCTCGAGGACCTGGCGGTCCTGCACGGGCGGGAGCGGGCCGAACGATCCGAGCCACTTCATCTCCTGGCCACGGAGGGAGAAACGATGGATGCCGTACCGCGCCGACCGCGGGTCGGAGCGTGCGACGGTGACCCCGGAGATCAGGAGCTCGCCAGCGGGTGTGGCGACCATGTGGTCGACCTGCCCGAAGAGGACCGGGAGGGTGTAGCGCTGGCGGAAGCGGCCGTCCGGTCCCAGGGCGGAGACCTCCGAGGTCGCGCGGTCGAGCACGAGGACGCCTCTGTCCGCGCTCACGGCGACACGGTACGGCATCTCGAACTCGCCGGGGCCGCGGCCCTTCCGCCCCGAGCGCCACAGCAGGCGGCCGTCGGGATCGAAGGCGACGATCTGGGCGGACTGGTGGTCGGTCACATAGACCTGGCCGTCCGGTCCCACCCGCGCGGAGAGTATGGTCCCCAGCGCGGCGTCGAGCCCTACGATCTCGACGCGGTCAATCCGTAGCGGAAAATCGTCGTCGGTGTCACGTTGTGCGATGGCGGGGAGCGCCAGGGTGAGCGAGACGGCGGCGGCGGCCGTCAGCAAGGAGAACCGCGGTGGCATCGTCGGGTGGGTTGGGGTTGGATGTTCTGTTTAGACGGTAAGGCCGCTCGCGTATGGCGTCAATAAGTTTGTTTATTCCGGCGCGGCTCGCCACCCCGGGGGTTGTGCGCGCGGGCCCGAGGCCGCAAGTTGGTGCGCTCTCACGACCTGCCCTGGACTGGACTCGAAGTGCCGCTCCCCCTTCACCACGCAGTCTCCTCGACCCCGAACGGGGCCGCGCACGCGCGCGGCGCCGAGTACGACGCCGTGGTGATCGGCAGCGGCTTCGGCGGCTGCTTCGCGGCGCGGGAGCTGGTGAGCGCGGGGTGGCGGGTGCTGATGGTCGAGCGGGGCGGGTGGGTGGAGCGCGGGCCGCACTGCTGGGAGGGGGCGGGCGCCTTCACGCTGACGCCGCACTACGCGGCCGACAGCGCCTACCGCGTCCTCCAGGGGCGGCGGTGGGGGAGCCAGAACCTCTGCACCTGCGTGGGCGGTCCCAGCGTCTTCTACGGCGGCGCCTCCTTCCGCTTCCGCGAGGGCGACTTCGCGCCGCACCCGGAGATCACCGCGGGGACGGGCGCCGCGTGGCCGATCGATTACGACGCGCTGGAGCCGTTCTACACCGAGGCCGAGCGGGCGCTGCGGGTGGCCGGGCGCGCGGGCGACGACCCCACCGAGCCGCCGCGGAGCGCGCCGTACCCCCAGCCCCCCCCGCCGCTCCCGGAGACGTCGCGGCGGATCGAGCGGGCGGCGCGGGAGCTGGGGCTCCACCCCTTCCGCATCCCGCTGGCGATCAACCACGCGGCCAGCGAAGGCGCGGCGTGCGTGGCGTGCACCACCTGCGACGCCTTCGCCTGCGCCATCGGGGCCAAGAACGACCTGGCCGCCCGCGTCCTCCCCGGGCTCCTGGCGGACGGGATGGCGCTCGTCACGGACACCGTCGCCGTCCGCCTCGTCGCGGAAGGGGACCGGATCGCGGCGGTGGAGTGCGTGGACAAGACGGCGGGCCAGCGCGTCGCCTACCGCGCCCGCACCTTCGTCCTGGCCGCCGGGGCGCTGGCGTCGCCGCACCTCCTCCTCGCCTCGGGGCTGGAGCGGAGGAACCCCGGCGGGCACGTGGTGGGGCGCCACCTGATGCGCCACTGCAACGCGATGACGTACGGCGTCTTCGTCCGCCCGCCCAACCCCAACGACGAGCACCACAAGCAGCTCGCCATCCACGACTTCTACTTCGGCGCGGAGGATCGCCGCGCGCCCGCGGGGAAGCTGGGGAACCTGCAGCAGGTGATGGGGCCCGCGGGGTCGCTCCTCCGCCACGTCCTTCCCGGCCCCGTCGCCCGCGTCCTGGCCCCCGTCGCCCGCCACCTCACGGGGCTCCTGGCGATCGCGGAAGACCAGCCGCGGCTGGAGAACGGCGTCCGCCTCGACCCGTCGGCCGTCGACGCGTACGGGCTCCCGAAGCTCGTGGTGGAGCACCGCTACTCGGCGCGCGACCTCGCCGCCCGCCGCTTCCTGGTGGGCCAGGCCAAGCGGGTCCTCCGCCGCGCGGGGGCGAAGGGGACGGTGACGTGGAACGTCTCCACCTTCTCGCACGCGGTCGGCACCGTGCGGATGGGGAGCGACGAGCGCGATTCGGCGCTCGACCCCGCGTGCCGCTTCCGCGGGCTCGACAACCTCTACGTCACCGACGGCTCGTTCATGCCCACCTCCGCCGGGGTCAACCCGAGCCTCACCATCGCCGCCAACGCCCTCCGCGTCGGCCGCCTGATCGCGGGATCGTCCGTGTCCGACGTCGCCCCGGACGCCATCGCCACCGGAGGGCGGGCGTGACGGCGCCCACGCTGGGGCTGGCCTTCCTGGGGTGCGGCGCGGTGACGCGGACGCACACCCGCGTGCTGCGGAAGGAGGCGGGGGTCGCGCGCTTCTACGCCAGCCGCGACCGCGCGAAGGCGGACGAGTACGCGCGGAAGCTGGGGGGCGCGGGCGCCTTCGGGAGCTACGACGAGGCCTTCGCCGACCCGCGCGTGGACGCCGTCGTCGTCGCCACGCCGCCGGACTCGCACCTCGACCTCGCGCTGCGCGCGCTGGAGGCGGGGAAGCACGTGGTGGTCGAGAAGCCGCCCTTCATGCGCGCGGCCGACTTCGAGACGGTGCGGCGTGCGAAGGAGGCGGCGGGGCGGCGGGTGATGGTGGCCGAGAACTACTTCTACAAGCCCCTCCTGGAGGCGCTCCGCGAGGTGCTCGCCTCGGGCGCCATCGGCGAGGTACGGCTGGTGACCATCAACGCCCTCAAGCACCAGCGCGTCCGCGGGTGGCGGGGCGACCCGGAGGTCTCGGGCCCCGGCGCGCTCTTCGAGGGCGGGATCCACTGGGTCGACTTCATGGCCAACCTGGGGCTCCCCGTCGCCTCGGTGCACGGCTACCGCCCGGGGAGCGGCGAGGGCCCCGACCGCACCATGGTCGCCGTCTTCCGGTACGCCGGCGGCGCGGTGGGGACGCTCTTCTACTCGTGGGAGATCGGCTCGCCGCTCAAGGGGCTGCGCCTCTCCGCCGTCTACGGCTCGGAGGGGGCGGTGACCTTCGAGACCAACGGCGTCTTCTTGGCCGTCCGCGGGCGGCGGCGGCGCGTCTCCATCCCCCGGCCCCTCGACATCGCGGGGTACGGGGGGATGTGGAAGGACTTCGTCCCCGCGCTCCGCGAGAACCGGGAGCCGCGCTTCGACTTCGAGAAGGCCCGGCGCGACCTCGAGCTCGTCGACGCCGTCTACCGCTCGGCCGCCTCCGCCCCGGCGGCGGAGGCGTCCTCCCCTCCCTGAATCCACCTCTCTTCGACTTTCGGATGATGCACTTCCTGATCGGGATCCTGGCGGGCGCCCACACCTCCAGCTGGGGGATGTACAAGGACGCGCCGCACGAGGGCTTCACCGTCCCCAAGTACCTGCGCAGCATCGTGGTGGCGGGCGCCATCGCGCTCGTCCTCCGCTTCGCGGTCGGCTACCCGATGGACACCTTCGCGCACGCGGCGGTCTTCTTCGGGCTCGTCTACGCGCTGGAGCGCCTTACGCTGGAGCTGTGGAAGAGCTTCATCCGCGAGGAGGACCAGAGCAAGTACTTCATCCCCATGCAGTTCGGCGCCTTCGGCAAGCCGATCCAGAGCCGCGCCGTGCGCTGGTCGGTCATGCTGGCGGTCATCGTGGTCGTCGTCGCCGCCATCTGGGGGGTGACGCGCCTCCAGGCGGCGTACCCGGACGCGCCGAAGTGGATGGTCCTCCTCCTGGCGAGCGCGGGCGGGTGGTTCAGCGCCTTCGGCGGGGCGTGGAAGGACGCGCCGGTGGAGGGGTTCGAGACCTTCAAGTTCTTCCGCTCCCCCGTCATCGCCACCACCTGGAGCGCGGTGATGGGCTTCCTCACCGACAACTGGGTCTTCATGGGGCTGGCGGGGATCGGGTACACGGTGGCCACCATCGAGACGTACAAGACCTTCTTCTTCCCCAACAAGCCGCGCGGGAAGTTCGCCGGGAAGCCGATCCTCTTCCCCGAGATCCTGGAGCGCCGCAAGGTGGTCGCCGTCCTCTACGCCTGCATCTGGGCGGCGGTGCTCACCATCCTCGTCCTCGCGTTCCTGGGGCCGAAGGAGGGGGTCCTGCCCTGAAGGGGAAGTGCGTGAGTGCGGAAGTACGAAGGCACGAAGTACGGACGAGCGAAGGGGCACCCGGGATTTACGGGTGCCCCTTCGGTGGTTTACGGGCGGGTCCGCCGTCAGTCCATCGCCCGGAGGCGGGGGGGACGGGGGCCGCCCAGGAGGTAGGGGAGGACCTCGGCCTCGAAGCGGCCGCGGACCAGGGCGGCGCCGCCGGCCGAGAGCTCGCGCAGGGTGTGGCCGGTCAGCTGGCGCGCCAGCCGGCCCAGGGTGTGGGGGTGCACGCCCACCTCGTCGGCCACCTCGGCCCACGGGCGGCCGGCGCCCTTCCCCGCCGCGGCGCGGAGGAGGAGGAGCCAGTGGAGAAAGTCCTGCAGCCGCACCGGGGCGTCGCGCCCCACAGCCTGCTTCCACTGGTTCCAGAGGGTCCGGCGGTCGCAGCCGGCGGTGCCCGCCAGCTTCTCGACCGTGCGGATGGGACGCTCGCCCTCGGCCGCGAGCGCCAGCGCCTCGCGGAGCCGCGGCGGGATGTGCGGGGCCGCGCGGAGCCCCGCGGCCAGGGTGCCCGGGCGCCCCAGGAGCTCGGCGCGCCCGCCGGCGGCGGTCCCCCGCGCCGCCTCGCGCAGCCGGAGCGCACTCCCGGCCGCCAGCCGCCCGAGCGGCCGCCCGTCGTCGGACGGGTCGGGGATCACGCGTGCGGCTGCCAACATGGTCCTTCCCGCGTTGGGGTTGCCCATTGCATGGTGCGCTTCTCCGTGTGTGGACAGTGGTGGGGAGACCGAGAGTGAACGATCCGGAATCGGGGATTGTGACGGTTGGTACGGATGTTCCGCCGGCCGCGTTTCAACCCCCGAACCCAGGCGGCAGGCCGGGTTCCGCCCGCTCCCACCGGGCGCGAGAACCGCTAAAAAGATGGGGGGAGCGGACCTGCGCGGCCCGGGTGGACGGGGTGAACGGGAGGGGCGCGTCGGGCGCGCTCGGTTTTCATCTTTTTCGATACCTGTGCCACGCCCAGGGTTGGGGCCGACCACGTCCCGGAATGTCCCGCTGGCGCGCGCGGCGCCCCGCGCGCCTCTCCGCAGCGGGGCGGAGGGAGGCGGGAGCGGGGGCGATTTCCGATGTTTTCGGCCCCGTCCGGGCGCGCGGTTCGGAAAATGGGCAAGGGTGTCCCCGGGAACGGGGCACCCCGGCGGGGAGATCGTGGAAACATCTGTCTAATGTGGTCACGATGGCGCGAACCAGGCGATGTACGTCACTAGCGTGCAACGGTTTGCGGTGGGGTCAAAACTCTTGTTTCCACGGCGGGACGAGGATATCTTGGAGAGTCCCGGAGACGTCCCTCGCAGGGCGCCTCCGGAGCGTGCTTCCCTCCCCGGCTACTCCCGATCCATCCCCCGGCCGAAAGCGTACGCCGACGTGGCGCCGCCCCAGACCGTGCTCCTCGTGGACACCCACGAGGACAGCCGCGCGATCTACCGGATCATCCTGGAGCACCACGGCTTCGCGGTGCTCCTCGCCGCGCGCTGCGCCGAGGCGCCGACGGTGGCGCGCGAGCGGCGTCCCGACCTGGTGATCCTGGAGCTGGGGCTCACCCGCGAGCACGCCCTCGACGCCCTGCGGGCGCTGCGGGGGCACGCGGCGACGGCGGAGGTGCCGGTGGTGGCGCTGGGGACGGGGTTCAGCGCCGCCGAGCGGGAGCTGGCGCTGGCGGCGGGGTTCGACGCCTACCTCCTGAAGCCGCTCCCCCCGCTGGAGCTCCTCGAGGCGGCGCGGGGGCTCCTGGACGGGCGCACGCGGCGGGCGGCCGGGTAGCGGCGCGCGAGCGGACGGCAACGACGGATGCGGGCCCTCTTCCGGCTTACCGGGAGGGGGCCGTTTCGTTGCGCCCCGCCGCTGGCGCGCGTGGTGCATCGGGCGGCGCGCGGCTATCCTGCCCTCGCTTCACGGGGGCGGCGGCGATCACGAGAGCGAGCGCGAGGAGCGGCGTGGCGGACGGGCGAGGGCTTCCCATCGTGGTGGTCGGGGCGGGGGCGGCGGGGACGACGGCCGCCATCTTCGCGGCGGCGTCCGGCGCGCCCACGCTCCTGCTGGAGCGTACGAAGGACGGCGGCCGGAAGATCCTCATCAGCGGCGGGGGGCGGTGCAACGTCCTCCCCTCGGAGGTGAGCGCCGACCAGTACTTCACGTCGTCCTCCCGCAACTCGCTCAAGAAGATCCTGCTGTCGTGGCCGCTGGCCGACCAGCGCCGCTTCTTCGAGGAGGAGGTCGGCGTCCGGCTGGTGCTGGAGCCGGAGACGGGGAAGCTCTTCCCCGAGTCGAACCGGGCGCGCCAGGTGCGCGACGGGCTCCTGGAGCTGGCCCGCCGCCGCGGGGCGCGCCTCCGCTTCGACGCCCAGGTCGTCGGCCTCCAGCCGCCGGCCGGGGGCGAGCCGTGGCGGGTGCTGCTGGAGGGGGGCGAGCGGATCGGCGCGGCGCGGGTGGTGCTGGCCACCGGCGGCCTCTCGGTGCCGCAGACGGGGAGCGACGGGACGGGGCTGCGGATCGCGCGGCAGCTGGGGCACGCCGTCCACGACACCTACGCGGCGCTCACCCCGCTCACCAGCGATCCCCCGGCGCACGCGCACCTGGCGGGGGTGTCGCTCACCGCCCACCTCTCGGCGCCGCTGGAGAAGGGGACGCTGGAGGCGCACGGGGGGTTCCTCTTCACGCACCGGGGGTACAGCGGGCCCACGGTGCTGAACGTGTCGCACCTGGCCGTGCGCTCGAAGGGGGCGGGGCCGGCGGGGCGGGTGCCGATCCACGCCCGGTGGACGGAGCTCGACGCGGCGGGGTGGGAGAAGCTCCTCCTCGACCGCGGCGGGGGCACCGTGCAGGCGCTCCTCCGCCGCCACCTGCCCACGCGGCTGGCCGACACGCTCCTGGAGGAGGCGGGGGTCGACGAGGCCCGCACGCTGGCGCAGCTCCGGCGCGACGAGCGGGCGCGGCTGGTGGAGGCGCTCACCCGGTACCGCCTTCCGTGGACGGGGGACGAGGGATACAAGAAGGCGGAGGTGACGGGTGGCGGAGTTTCGCTGGGCGAGGTGGATCCGGCGACTCTAGAGTCGCGGATCCAGCCGGGTCT
>DATACF010000312.1:0-7664 GCA_036259235.1 Longimicrobium sp.
CCTCCGTCCACGATCGGGACGGAGGCGCTTCGTTTCGGCGGCGATGGACCGGGCTGCCGTGCATCGCGGCCAAAACGAAATCTCACGCAGAGCGGCAGACTCAGCAGAGAACCGATGAAGTTTCTCTGCCGACTCTGCTGCTCTGCGTGAGTCCAGGTTTTTACTTCCTCAGTCCCCCGCCGGCAGGGCGGCCGGAGCCGGCGCCGGCTCCGTGAGGGCGACCGGCGTCTCTGGAGGCGGCGCGGCGGCCGGTCGGGTGAACGCGCCGAAGACCGAGGGGATGCGGACGGCCAGCACGCCCAGCAGCTCGCGGGCGGCGTTCCCCACCACGCGGGTCACGTCGCGGGTGAGGAGCCCCAGCGCGAAGGCCAGGTCCTCCGTCGCGCTGTCGGTGGGGCCCAGCGCGCGGAGCACGGCCGCGCGGTGCTTCATCAGCAGCGGGCGGACGTAGCGCACGGGGTTGAAGCCGGGGACGTGGTGCGTCCCCAGCCCCTCGATGAGCGCCACCGCGCGCCCGAAGTACGTCATCTCGCCCGTGAGCACGACGGGCCAGTCGTACAGCAGGCGCATCACCTCGTCGGTCAGGGCGCCCTGGATCTCGCTGACGTCGGCGCCGCGGTCCGTCATCCGCAGGATCAGGTCGACCAGGCGGCGGATGGTCTCGCGGTCCGTCTCGGGGGTGACGATCCCCAGGTCGAAGAAGCCGTCCACCACCCGATCGGCGTCGCCGCGCACCGCCGCCAGCGACGTGTGCACCAGGTGGTGGCGCATCGCCGGGTCCACCTCGATCACCATCCCGAAGTCCAGGAGCACCAGCGCGCCGTCGTCGCGCACCAGGAGGTTGCCGGGGTGGGGGTCGGCGTGGAAGAGGCCGTCCACCAGCATCATCTGGATGTAGGCCTCCACCACCGCGTCCACCACCCGCTCCGGGTCCACCACGCCCCGCTCCACCAGCGCGTCGATGCGGTCCACCCGCGTCCCCTCCACGTACTCCAGCACCAGCGCCCGCCGGTGCGCCATCCCGTCGATCACCCGGGGGACGACGACGCGCGGGTTGCCGGCGAACTTCGCGCCGATGGCGCGGGCGTACTCCGCCTCCTTGCGGAAGTCCATCTCGTCGGCGATGCGGCGCTCGAACTCGTCGATCACCACGTGCAGGCCGCGCAGCTGCGGATGGCTCCACCAGCGCTCCACCAGGCGCAGCACGCCGCGCACGAAGCGGACGTCGTGCTCCACGATCGGCTCCACGCCGGGGCGGAGCACCTTGACCACCACGTCCTCGCCGCGGTAGCGGGCGCGGTACACCTGCCCCAGCGACCCGGCGGCCAGCGGCTCGCGGTCGAAGGCGTCGAACACCTCGTCCACCGGAGCCCCGTACGCCGCCGCCAGCTCGGGCTCCACCCGCGCGAACGGCACCGCGGGCACCCGGTCGGTCAGGGTGGCGAGCGCGGAGAGGTACGGCTCCGGCACCACGTCGGGGCGGGCCGAGAACACCTGGCCGATCTTGACGAACGTCGGCCCCAGCCGGGGGACGGTGCGCGCCAGCCGCTCCGCCCGCGCGCGGTGGAACGCCTCGCCGCGGCGCGCCGGGCGGCCCCAGAAGAGGAAGCGCCGCCGGTCGCGCGAGAACGACAGCGCGAACGGGAGGAGCCGGAGGATCAGGAAGAGCGTGCGCATGCGGATGGGCGGTGCGAATGAAAGAGGCAGGCGCAGACCTTCCGTCCGCGCCTGCCGTCCCGCGAGTCCCTGTACCCGCATGCAGCAGGACGGTTCTGCGGAGAGGAAAGATTCAACGGCATGGTCTCACGCAGAGGCAGCAGGGGGAGCAGAGAACACCACGCGGTTCCTCTGCTCCCCCTGCTGCCTCTGCATGAGCCTCGTTTTTTTAGGACTCAGGACTTCTACTTCTCGCCCATGAACGGGTACTCGAACGACCGCGGCGGCGCGAAGGTCTCCTTGATCGTCCGCGGGGAGATCCACCGCAGGAGGTTGAGGATGGAGCCCGCCTTGTCGTTGGTCCCGCTGGCCCGCGCCCCGCCGAAGGGCTGCTGGCCCACGACGGCGCCCGTGGGCTTGTCGTTGATGTAGTAGTTCCCCGCCGCGTTGCGGAGCGCCTGGTCGGCCTCCACCAGCGCCCGCCGGTCGTTGGCGAACACCGCCCCGGTGAGCGCGTACGGCGTCGTGCGGTCGACGATCTTCAGCGTCTCCTCCCACTGCGCGTCCGGGTAGACGTAGAGCGACACCACCGGCCCGAACACCTCCTCGCACATCAGCTGGTAGGCGCTGTCCCTCACCTGCACCAGCGTGGGGTCGATGAAGTAGCCCTTGGAGTCGTCGAACTTGCCCCCGGCGATGACCTCGACGCCGTCCGCCTCGTGCGCGTGCTTGATGTAGCCGGTGATCTTGTCGAAGGCCTTCCGGTCGATCACCGCCCCCATGAAGTTCCGGAAGTCGGCCGGGTCGCCCACCTTGATCCGCCCGATCATGTCGAGCGTCCGCTCCTTCAGCTCCGGCCAGATGCTCTCGGGGACGAAGATGCGCGACGCCGCGCTGCACTTCTGCCCCTGGTACTCGTAGCCGCCGCGGACGATGCCGACGGCCAGCGCTTCCACGTCGGCCGAGGCGTGCGCCACGATGAAGTCCTTGCCCCCCGTCTCGCCCACCAGCCGCGGGTAGCTGCGGTAGCTGGCGATGTTGTCGCCCACCGTCTTCCAGATGCTCTGGAAGACCGCCGTCGAGCCGGTGAAGTGCACGCCGGCCAGGTCGCGGTGGTTCAGGAGGACGTTGGAGATGGCGACGGGGTCGCCGGGGAGGAAGTTGATGACCCCCGGCGGGAGCCCGGACTCCTCCAGGAGCTTCATGATGTAGTAGCCGCTGTAGACCGCCGTCCCCGCCGGCTTCCACACCGCCACGTTCCCCAGCATGGCGGGGGCCGTGGGGAGGTTCCCGGCGATGGAGGTGAAGTTGAAGGGGGTCACCGCGTAGACGAACCCCTCCAGCGGGCGGTGGTCGAGTCGGTTCCACATCCCCGGCGAGGAGAGCGGCTGCTCCTGGTAGATCTTCTCGGCGAAGTGCGCGTTGAAGCGGAAGAAGTCGATCATCTCGCACGCCGCGTCGATCTCGGCCTGGTGCGAGGTCTTGCTCTGGCCCAGCATGGTGGCCGCGTTCATCACCGGCCGCCACCGCGTGGCCAGGAGGTCGGCGGCGCGCTGGAAGACGGCCAGGCGGTCTTCCCACGGCCACCGCGCCCACTCCCGCTGCGCGGCCAGCGCCGCCTTCACCGCCTCGCGCGCCTCGGCCTCGCCCGCCTTGTGGTAGGTGGCCAGCACGCGGGCGTGGTCGTGCGGGATCACCTGCGTGTCGGTGTTCCCGGTGCGCACCTCGCGCCCGCCGATCACCAGCGGGATCTCGATCTCCTCGCCCGACATCCGCGCCAGCGCGGCCTTGAGCTCCGCCCGCTCCGGCGTCCCCGGGGCGTAAGAGAGCACCGGCTCGTTGCGCGGCGCGGGGACCTGCGGAATGCTGTTCATCGACCGTCTCCCTGGATACGTCGCGTGTGGTTGAAGCGCCCCTAAAGTACGGAGGCGCACAACCCCCCGCCACCACGGGCGGCCGCCAGGCGCGGTCAGTGCGCCGCAGCCGTGTTCACCGGGCGCGTGGCGGCGATCTCGGCGCCGAGCGATTCGACCTGCGTATCCACCCACGTGGTGTCGAATCCCCGGTCGGCGGCGATGCGCGCGTGCGCTCGCGCGTCCGCCAGCAGCGACTCCCGGCCGGTGATCTGGTACCTGGCGAGAATGCACAGTGCGATGGCGAGGTGCTTGTGGGCAACGCTCCGGGAGCGGTGCCCGGGTTGTAGACGCCCGTCGGCGAGAAGGGCTTCCAGCACCGTCCGCCCCAGTAGTGCGAACTGAACGGCATCCTCCGGCATGGCGGTGGGGTCGCTGGCGATGTCGAGGTAGACACCGGCCAGGTTAAGGGTGTTCGCGTCCAGCCCGGGCGAGTATATGCTGGGCATCTGGCTCCAGGCCTGCAGGGCGCTGACCGAGCGCAGGAGGGCGGCCCGGCAGTCCGGACCGGGGGGGTACGAGTACGCCAGGAGCTTGTAGTTGCAGCCGAGCGCGAAGGAGATCTCCTTACGGACCACGGAGTTCTTCCTGAGGTGCTTGCCCGCGAGGAGACGCTCGGCCGCGGAGATGCCGAGCCGGATCTGGTCGCGGTTCCCTTCGGAGGCCCATCGGTCGAGATCGGTGGCGGGGATGTGCGCGGCGATCAGATCGTGGAGCACGTGGGCGAGGGAAGGGAGCCCGGCGGCGGCTTTCCGGACGCATTCCTGGGCGGCATCGAGGGCGGAATGCTCCAGCCCCACGCTCATCCCATAGCAGGTGGCGGACAGCAGGGAGACCACGTTCTTCAGCATCCTCTCCTCCGTGTCGGCGCGTCGGGCGTCCTCGCCGATGATCCGCTCCAGGATGGCCAGGGATTCCTGCAGGTTGGAAAGCGGCTCGCGATCACCTTGCGAATGGACGGAAGACAGGAGGTACGCGTATTGGCTCCACCAGTCTAGTGCCTGGCCGCACGCGCCGGCGCCGGCGGTTTTCGCCTGCGCGAGCGCCGCGCGATACGCCCCCACGAGATCGATGAGCGTGGCTGTCTGCTCCGCGCCATCCCGTTCGCGAGCGAGGATCCGAAGCGAGTCGAGCCTACCGAAGTGCGCGGTCCACTCGCTGCGGCCGCGATGGGTGGCGTAGGACCGAAAGGTCGCCGGGTCGGGTGCGGGACCGGTCAGCCGCTCGAACTCGGCGACCGCCCGTTGCAGATGATCCCTGCATACTTCCGCAGGTTGGTATTCCGCGAGACGGAGATGCGCATGGCCGCGGAGGGCGGCGCAGGCGGCGCTCCGGACACGCTCGGTGACGGCGAGCGCACGCTCGTGCGCCTCCGCCGCGGCGAGCGCCTCACCGCAGTGGAGGAGGACGAAGTCCGCGTACGAGAGGTCCGGGTACTCCTGGACGAGCGCCTCGTACTCCTGCGACGGCGCGTCGCGGAGTTCCGCGGGCGGGGCGGGGTGCGCGGCGGCGAGGTTCAGGTACACCCTCCCGCGCCGCCCGGCCACGGCGTCGCCCCACACCAGCAGGTGCACGCGGACGTTCGGCTGCTGGGCCAGCTGTCGCGCGGACTCGGCCCGCTCCTCCTCGGTGTCGGCATCGGGGACGCTGGCGAAGACGCGCCGGACCTGGATCGGCGCGCCGGCCTTCTGCGCTCTGTGCAGCGCGCGATAGAGCTCGTACGCCGCTTCCTCGCCCAGCGCGCCGGCCTTCCCGCCGCCCACCGGGCGGAGGCGCGCAATCCCGACGGCGATCCGATCGGGCGGGAGCGTGGCGGGACGCTGGCGGAAGTAGACGAAGACGCCGTACGCCAGGAGGAGGGCGCCCAGCGCGAGACACACCACGGCGGGAACGCGGCGCGAGGCCATCTCGGAAGGGTCGGGGAAGCGCCAGAGCGCGGCGCCCGCGCCCGCCAGGAGGAGCGCCGCCAGGAGCGCGAGCCGCCAGTCGCGCGCGGCCGACTTGCGGTCGACGTCCTGGGTCACGAAGCCGAGGAGCCAGGCGAGCACTTCAGCCATGCGCGTTTTCTCCGGGCGGCGGGAGGGGCGGGAGGGAGTGCGGACCGATCTCGGATCAGGGGCGTATTAAACACGTCCGAAATAGTCGCCCCACGTCCGGAATGGCAATGGTTTCGTCGCCCCGTGCCGCGTTGGGCTCCGCCCCGGCCAGCTTGACCCCTCGCGCGCGGGCGTTAGATTCCAGGGTCGGGTGAACAGGCCGAACCGTTTGAGCGAGCGCACCTTGAGCATCGTCGACAGAATCGAGGACACGCTGGACACCATCCGCCCCGCGCTGCGCGAGGACGGCGGCGACGTGGAGCTGGTGGGGTTCGACAGCGACGAGGGAATCGTCCACCTCCGGCTGGTGGGCGCCTGCAGCGCCTGCCCGATCTCGACGACGACGGTGAAGCAGGGGATCGAGCGGCGGATCAAGTCCGTCGTCCCCGAGGTGCGCGAGGTGCTGGCGGTCTGACGCTCCTCGCCGCGCGACGTTTCGGCGCCCGGTCCGGCTTTCGCAGCCGTGCCGGGCGTTTGTGTTCGAAGTGCGTGAGTGCGTTAGTGCGTGAGTGCGTTTGGGTCGGCGCCGCGCCGGCCTCCTCGCTCGCTCCGGCCGCGGCTGGACGGACCGGCGCCTCGCATGGGCGCCGGTTTTTTCGTATCGTGTCGTCGTTTCGCGTCCCAGCGGGGTATCCGGAGCGTTCGGGGGGCGTCCGAGCGGCGCCGTTCCCACTCACGCACTGACGCACTCACGCACTCACGCACTTCTTTTTTGAAATAGATGATGAACCACGAGCGCGACCAGGTCCTCCGGCGGGTGATGGCGGCGCTGGCGCAGGTGACGCACCCCGCGACGGGCGACGACATCGTCTCGTCGGGGCGGGTGCGCGAGCTCGGCGTGGCCGAGGACGGCACCGTCCGCTTCCGCTTCGCCCTCCAGGCCGACGACCCCGGCACCCTGGTGCGCCTGGCGCGCGCCGCCGCCGAGCGCGTCGAGGGGGTGCAGAAGGTCAAGATCGACATCTCCCTCCCCGCCGCCGGGGCGGGCGCGGTGCAGAAGCGCTCGCCGCTCCGTCCGGGGAGCGTCCCCGCGCCGACGCCCAACCCCAACCTCCTCCCGGGGGTGAAGCGGATCGTGGCGGTGAGCTCCGGGAAGGGGGGGGTGGGGAAGAGCACCGTTGCGGTGAACCTGGCCGCCGCGCTCGCCGCCGCGGGGGCGAGCGTGGGATTGCTCGACGCCGACATCTACGGGCCCAACGTCCCCACGATGTTCGGCGAGCACCGGAAGCCGCGGGTGGTGGGGGAGAAGGGGAAGGAGAAGATCGAGCCGCTGGAGCGCCACGGCGTCCGGCTCATGAGCCTCGGCTTCCTCCTCGACCAGGAGCAGGCCGCCATCATGCGCGGGCCCATGATCGCGGGGATCCTCAAGCAGTTCCTCGAGCAGGTGGAGTGGGGTGAGCTCGACTGGATGATCGTCGACATGCCCCCCGGCACCGGCGACGCCCAGCTCACCCTGGTGCAGACCCTCCGCCTCGACGGCGTGGTGATGGTCACCACCCCCCAGGACGTGGCCACCGGCGACGTCCTCCGCGGCATCCGCATGTTCGAGCGCGTCAACACCCGCGTCCTGGGGCTGGTCGAGAACATGGCCGGCTTCGTCTGCCCCTGCTGCGGCGAGCGCTACGAGATCTTCGGCCGCGCCGGGGGCCGGAAGCTGGCCGCGCAGACCGGCGTCGAGCTCCTGGGCGAGGTCCCGCTGGAGATGTCGGTCCGCGAGGGCGGCGACGCGGGCGTCCCGATCGTCGTCTCCCAGCCCGAGGCCCCCTCGGCCGTCGTCCTCCGCGAAGTCGCCGAGCGCGTCGCCCGGAAGGTGGAGGAGGGCGCGGAGGCCGGGGCGCCGGCGGCGGTGTGAGGGGTTCGCGGGGCGAGGGGTGGGGGTGCGCGGCGCCGGCATCGTCGGCCCTCACCCCCGACCCCTCTCCCACCCCCTGGGCCCCCCTGGGAGAGGGGAGAACCGCACGGAAGTCGCGGACGGGGATGAATTTCTCCCCTCCCTCGC